>NZ_JADQBH010000196.1 GCF_016278715.1 Marinilabilia sp.
AGGTTTACGTTTGTCAGCACTGAAAAACAAAGAGGAAGTGGTGTCATGGAGAAGCGCCATGTTCATGTTTACCGCCACACCTATAGAAAAGGTTTTTGATGAGATTGAACGTCAGTATGCTGTTGAAATAGAGGCTGAAGGAGTGCCGGACCATCTTTATTCCGGGAATTTCTCACGCAATCAACCGCTGGAACAGGTGCTGAAAATGGTTTGTCGTCCTTACGGGCTGAATTATCAGAAAATCAGCGGGGGATATCGGATATTGAATGACTAACGATGTTGGTGGACAAAAGGTTTTTAATTCTTTTTTTTTGGTTGTTCCTTTGTTTGCCTCTGCTTCGGGGGCAGGCTTACAAGGTAGAGTTCACGGAAAAACCGCTGAACAAGGCACTTATTGAACTTCGTCAGGAGTATGATGTTCGTTTTTCTTTTGACGATCGGTACTTATCAAATTTTTCCGTTTCAGCTTCCGGCAAATTTTCTTCTTTTGAAGAAATTTTAAATGTTCTTTTGATTGATTTACCTCTTCAGTGGGAGGTGATGGGAAATGTGTACGTTATTTACCGAAGAGATAAACCCGTTCAGCCTTCCCGTTTTCTGATATCGGGGCAGGTACTGGAAAAAAATACAGGTGAACCGTTGTCTTTTTCTCACGTTCAGATTGGTAATCATCAGATGATTGCAGATGTGAAAGGTTCGTTTAGTTTTGTTTCCCGGGAGGACTCGGCATTTCAAGTGAAAGCATCCTATTTGGGATGTTTTGTTGTTGATACGATTTTGTATTCGGGTCAGAATCACAGGATTTATCTGACTCCTTTTTCTTACGATCTGCCGGAGGTGATTGTGAGAGATAACATTGTTGCGCGCTCCATTCAGATGGGAGAGCAATCGGGAATGATTAGTCTGAACACTTATATTGCAAATTATCTGCCCGGAAATGGCGACAATGCAGTTTTTAATCTTTTGCGGCTTCAGCCAGGAGTTGTGGCTGCCGGTGAGCAAGCTAACGATTTGATTATATGGGGAAGCTATGAAGGAACCAGCCGCGTTCGGTTCGACGGAATAACCATCTGGGGACTGAAAAATTTTAACGACAACATCAGCGCCATCAACCCTTTTATGACCAAAAATGTGGAGGTGCTCAAAGGAGGATACGACGCCTCTCATGAAGACCTCGCAGGAGGAGTCGTGAATATAACCGGAAAGACAGGGAGAAGAAATCGTCGCGGATTTCATTTGTTTATCAACAATGAAACCCTAAACGGAATGGTGGAGACTCCTTTGTCGGAGAAGTCATCCTTAACGCTGGCTTATCGTCAAACATACTACGATTTGTTTGATGCCGATGATATTACAAATTCCTCCTCCGATGATTTAGAATACAGAATATTGGTGAAGCCCGATTATCGCTTTCGCGATTTTAATGCCAAATACTCGCTGCAACAGAAGGATGGAAGCCTGTTTTACATCAGTCTTCTGGGTGGCGACGATGATTTCGCTTATACGGCCGAGCAGGAAAGGCAAAGAAATGTCATTTATCAAAGCACCTCTGAGGAGAATCATCAGCTGGGAGGAGCTATGTATTGGGGAAAAAGCCGAAAAAACGGTGATCATTATCAATTCAATGCTGCCTGGTCGGGTCTTTTTTCAACTTATGCAGTGGAGCGCAAGATCTCAAATGCTCGTTTTAACCGTCGGTACATCGATATTGATAAAGAAACCGAGACCAATGTAGGCGAAGGAAGTCTGAAGTTTGATTATAATTTTCAATTGCTGCATAATCAACGCCTGACGGTTGGAATTGAAGGTTTTCAAAACAGGCTCTCCATCAATGAGGATTCTGCAGGTTTGACAACGTTGGATTCCGATTACTCCGGAGCCCGGATGGCTGCTTTTTTGTTCGACCGGATTTCACTCTCACCTCAGCTTCATCTTAAACCAGGCTTGAGATATAACTATTCTTTTTACACAGGTTCCAATTATCTGGATCCTCGGGTGGAGTTGAGTTTTCGGCCTGGGGGGACCTTCTCTGCCAATGCCGCCTGGGGCAGCTATCATCAGTTTTTGGTAAAAAACTCTATGTACGATGAAACCGGGAATTTTAGATATGTGTGGTCATTGTCCGACGGACAGGATTTACCAGTATTGGATGCCCAACACTGGGTTTTGGGGGGCTCATGGAAGGGAAACAATTTTACTATAAATATTGATGGTTTCTATAAAACAGTGAACGGACTGACACGCTATGTGCGTTTTAACCAATCGGAAGAGAGCGTGTACCGGGGCGAAGGTTTCAGCTATGGATTGGACGTGTTTTTGAAGAAAGATTTTGACGCTAATTCGGTGTGGGTCTCCTACTCTCTTGCTCATGCGCAGGAGCAGTTTTCCTATTTTCAGGAAGATGACTTTCGCCGCGCGCCTCATGACCAGCGGCATGAACTTAAATTTGCCGGGTTGATGAGGTTCTTGAAGCGTTTCCACTTTTCTGCAGCTTATGTGTATGGCAGCGGGTTTCCGCTCTATGCCAATTACCTTAGTGAGCAGTACACGGAACCCGATTATTC
>NZ_JADQBH010000208.1 GCF_016278715.1 Marinilabilia sp.
CCCTGGGGATAATCCTCCAAATCAGAGGTCGAAGTTTATCGGTAAATCGAAGTACTTTTCTGCAACTGATTGGGATCGGGTTTGTAGTAGCTTTTCACTGGATTACCTTTTTTCATGCCATCAAAATCAGCACCATATCGGTAGCACTGGGCTGCCTGGCTTCCACCACCCTCTTTACCAGCCTTTTGGAGCCTGCACTGGTTCGCAGACCTCTGGTATGGCTGGAAGTGGTTACCGGTTTTCTCATAATGGTGGGCTTATATCTGATTTTTCAGTTCGAACCCGACCACATTGCAGGTATCATAACTGCACTCATATCAGCCTTTCTGGCAGGACTATTTACTGTTTTGAATAAAGTAATGATCGTGAAACACCGTCCGCTGGTCATCAGTTTTTATGAAATGGGCGGTGGTTTTATTGGTATCACCTTATACATGCTCTTTAGTGGCACTTTCGAAGCCGGCCTGCAATTGCCTGTGTGGAGCGACTGGGTTTTTCTCTTGCTTCTGGGCGTTGTTTGCACCGCCTACGCATTTGCCGAAAGCGTAAAAGTAATGGATGTTTTGTCGGCCTACACCGTAGTTTTAACCATCAATCTGGAGCCAATTTACGGCATACTACTGGGTGTTGCTTTTTTTGGCGAGTCAGAGTTAATGTCGGGAGGTTTTTATTTGGGAACCTTAACCATTTTGGCTGCGGTATTTTTATTTCCGGTGGTAAACAGAAAATTCATTAAACACAAAAGGGCCAAAAACAACTCTTTTGTCTAAAAAAGGCAGGATTGCTTCGTTTCACTACCAATGACGAATTCTTGTAACAAGCAATACTTCAACCAATTAATAATTGGCTCCCATTCGGGAACCTGATTTACTTTTTTCCCCTGCCCGAATTTGCGCCCGGGTTTATTCAAGCTTGGCCCCAACGGGAAAAAGCCGCTTCTGTCCTAGAAGCATTATACCTCAAACTTTTTTTTTTTAGGGAAGCCACTCACAAAAGCCTGATTAAATGGAGTTGTGGTAGGTTTGAGAGGTTGTTTTATTTTACAATTTGATTGCGGGCCTCCAATAATTGAGCCATCGCTTTTTCAATAACTTTTCGCGAGGAAGCCACATTCAGTCGCTGAAAATTCTGCCCCTGACTTCCGAATGTCGGCCCATAATTTAGTCCGAGTCCGGCCTTTTCAATCATGAATTTTCGCAATTGAGCATCCGACATCTTCCAGGCAGAGAAATCCAACCACATCAGGTAGGTCGCTTCCGGTTTATGAACACGAACTTCCGGCATATTCTGCTCGAAAAAGTCCATTACATACTCAATATTTCCTTTGATGTATTTCAACAAAGCTTCCAACCACGTTTCTCCCTCTTTATAAGCCGCCTTCAAAGCCTCGGCGCCGAACATATTGCCGGTAAACAAATGATATGCCTTTAGTTTTTTCTGCAAAGACTTCCGAATTTTTTCATTTGGAACAATGACATAAGAAGTATTTAGTCCTGCGATATTAAAAGTCTTACTGGGAGCCATGCAGGTAATAGAGTTATCGGCCAGTTCAGAACTGATGGATGCCAGCGGAATATGCGACTGATCTCCGTAAACCAGGTCAGCATGAATTTCATCCGAAACAATTAATACGTTGTTCTTTTGACAGATAGAACCAAGCCGGGTGAGTTCTTCCCGGTTCCACACCCGTCCTACCGGATTGTGTGGGTGACAAAGAATCATTATTTTAACATCATCGGAAGTCGTAATTTTTTCCAGATGTTCAAAATCCATCCGGTATCCATATTCTGTATCAATAAGAGGATTCTCCTCAATGATTCTTCCATGGTCCTTCACCACATCAAAAAACGGCGGATATACCGGAGGCTGAATCACCACCTTATCTCCCTCGCTGGTAAAAGCCTGAACAGCCATTACCAAAGTGGGTACCACCCCAGGCATAAACTCCACCCATTCGCGTGACACATTCCATGAATGCCGCTTATTCTGCCAGTCCACAATCGCTTGAAAAAAGTCCTCATCCCGGCTGGTATATCCATACATAGGATGTGCAGCCCGTTTTCGAATCGCTTCCACCACCTGCTGCGGAGCTTTAAAATCCATATCCGCAACCCATAAAGGAATCACCTCGTTGGTGCCAAATAAACGTTCTCTGAACTCCAGTTTCAGGGCATTGGTGCCACTACGATCAATTATTTTGTCAAAATTCATTTCTCAGACGTTTTTTATGCACAATTCTCAGGTCACAATTGTCCGTTAAAGAAAACTTAAACGCAGAGACGCAATGACGCAAAGTTTTGATTATGATTAAGTTGTGGCCTAATTGCTTGTTTTTTTAATGCATTGATTATCAGCTATTTGTAACGCCAAAGATTCGGCATAAAAGAGTATTGGTGTCAAAATACGGTAATATAACAAAAAAGACATCCACACCCAAAAGTGCAAATGTCTTTGGCTCTAGTTTAAAGTAACGTTTTTGCAACTAGAGATTGCTTCGGGCAAAGCCCTCGCAATGACAGAGTCCCAGGTAGATGGAGAAGAGGTTGGCAGAG
>NZ_JADQBH010000261.1 GCF_016278715.1 Marinilabilia sp.
ACACCACACTTCCATTCTTCAAACCATTGATAACCTCATCCACGGTCATGCCCATTTCAGCCTGAAATACATCTGAATAATCTTCCAGATTCACAACCTGAGGCTCAAACCTGCCAACCTCAAATTCAATATCCTGACCGACAATTGCCTCTATATCTGATTTCAAATAAGGATTTTCATCCTCCCCATACACATGTTTACTTGTTGCATCTTCAATGCTGTCCTCACAGGAAGCAACCATAAAGACCAGGCAACTCACCAGTGCATATATTATATTTCTTTTCATATTAATATCTTTTATTCAGGAATACATTTAATATTAGATTAATTTCCGTACCCCGGATTTTGTATGAGATTGGGGTTTCCATCCATAAAATCTTTCGGAATCGGGAAAATGTTGGTATAATTCTCTGTTGGATTAGTTTTTGCCTCTTTACAGAACCATGATTTTCCGTTATAGACATTTTGGTTTGAACCGCTGATTCTAAAGCGAATCAAATCCTGACGGCGATGATGTTCAGCAACAAACTCCCAGGCCAAATCATCCAGTAAACCACCCAATTCTATATTTTCTCCTCCTTCAAAAGTTGTTACCCAGATATCTTCTTCACCCATTTTTCCCTGATTTTCACGATACCCGTATTCATAAACACTTCCGCCCTTCAAATCCTGAACAGTACGCACAGCTTTCGCAGGATCATCCTTAAAGGCCCGCTGACGAACCTGAGTAACCAGTGCAGCGGCATCTGCCTCTGTTTCTCCTTTATGGCTTCCCAGGCGCAATAAGCATTCTGCTTTTATCATGTAAGCATCAGCCAAACGGAAGAAAGGAACATCATCATAACTGGTTCCGAAATCACCAGGAAGAATCTGGTATTTGATTAACCTTGCACCTTCGAAAGGATAGCAACCAGGATTGTCAATACTATGAAGTTCTTTAGTATAGGCCAGTGGTTCACCGTCAACGTATATTGGGTTTCCACTCTGGTTGTACTGTTGCCCAATTGTCCAGGTATCCTCAAAACGGCTGTCATCCTCATCATAAGTGTCAATAAATTGAGGTAATGCAGCACTTCCACCGGTTGCCCAACCATTAAAGTCCCAAACAGCTCTTCCTGCTGTATGAATCCACTTGTTTGCATAATAGTTCCCTCCGGCATATTTTTCTTCATACGGTATTCCGAAGATAATTTCAGGAGATCCTGAAATGTCCTCTTTAAAGTTATCGGAATAGTTGTTGGCCAAAGAAAATCTTCCGCTGTTAATTACCTCATTAACTTCATCGATAGCCTTTCCATAGTAAGTATTGTCTGAATGATTATTAAACCAGGCATTGTGATTCAAATACATCTTGGCAAGAAGCATATTAACGGTATAGTCATTAATTTGTCCCATCCCATTATCTTCTCCACACTTGCCTTTAATATCATTTAATTCACTTATGATGTAGTCCCATGTTTGCTGCGGATCTGCCTGTTCAGGCAACCAGCCTTCAGGATGATTGTAAGTGGTGTCCAACGGAATATTCCGGAATAAATCGAACAAGATATAATAATAAAGTGCCCGATAGCCTCTTAGCTGAGCAACAGCTGCTTCGGAGTTCTGAACAGCTTCATCAGCCAACAACTTATTACAGGCGTTAATTCCCGAATAGGCTCCGTTCCATTCCGTCCAGAAATGCCCAATTTGGGAATGAAACTCATGTTTGTGCATAGATACATAAAGGTCACCCCAGCCAATTCCTATCCGATAAGGGGTACACCACAAGTCGGAAGATTCACTCTGAATATCACTGTAGCCATTCCACCCCCAGTAAACACTGCGCAAACTACTGTAAACAGGAGAAAACATACTGGCCGCATCTTTTTCGGAAAACTCATACTCCTCGGCAGCAATGGTGTCGTAAATTGTCTCATCCAAATCAGTGCAACTACTGAATGAAAGTGCCAGCACACCAATTACTGCCACCTTTATGGATTTATATATTTTCATCTTCATATCTATCATCATTTTTTAGAATGTTACGTTTACACCAAAGGTAAATGAACGGATCACCGGATATTTATCTCTCCAGTCGATGCCTAAAGCCCTTACATTTCCATTTGAAAGTTCCGGATCAAGTCCGTCATATCCGGTAATACAGAAAAGATTATCTCCAGACACATAAGCACGGATTTTTTCCACATAACTGTTATGTCCAAGAGGAATTGTATAACCAACTGTTAAATTGGTCAACTTCAGAAAGTCGCCATCCTCCAGGTAGTAACTAACGATTGTTTGTTTCTGAGCTGAGGACAGGGTATGTTCTCCACCATAAGGTGCCTCCTGAACAGAACGCAATCGGTTATAGGCGATGGAGTTGTTCTCATAAAAGGCCCTGGGCTCATTTAATATCTGGAACCCCAACTGGCTGGTCATCTGGAAACTCAAATCGAAATCTCCGTAACGGAAACTATTGCTCCATCCCAAATAAACATCCGGCAAACCATTACCCAGATATTGACGATATTTATCATTGTTCAACATGTTATCAGTAAATTCTTCAGCTTCTCCGGTTTCAGGATTTTCTATCAACCACAAACCATTTTCTGAAACACCCACTGAATTAAGACCAAAAAAGTTTCCTAATGACTCGCCAACCTCAAGACGCTGAGTAGGGATTGTAATCGGTTCACCTAACCATGCATCATCCTGCTCATTTTCGGTTTCATACATGTCGTTGGAAAGACTTAGAAGTTTGTTCTGGTTGTGCGACGCAGTAATGGTGGTATTCCATTCGAAACGTCCATCTTTTACAGGAGTAGCATTAATTGCAACCTCAATACCACGGTTGCGCATTTCTCCCACATTGGCCAACGTTTCAGAATACAAATTGGGAGGAGTTGGTACTTTGAACCACCACAACATATCGGAAGTTTCCTTATTGTAGACATCAATAGAACCTCCCAAACGGTCGTTCAGCACACTAAAATCCAATCCAATGTTAACCTCGGTTGAGGTTTCCCACTTTAAATCGGGATTAGGGTTTGATGCCACTTCTAATCCCGGCTTCCATTCTCCGTTTTCATAATAATAAGAATTACCAAGGTTATAACGTGTCAGTGATAGATAAGATGAATTGGGAATTACACCTGTTTCACCATATCCTGCACGCAACTTCAGGGTCTCCAACCAATTTACATTACTCATAAAACCTTCATTGCTGATGGTCCACCCCAGTGAAGCAGAAGGAAAATTCCCCCATTCATTGTTTTCTCCAAACTTGGAGGAACCTTCCCGACGAATACTCAACAATGCATTGTATTTATTGGCATAACCATAGCTAACCCGGCCAAAAACTCCGATAAGCTTGTTGTCGTTTTTGTAGCTGCCCATTCCCGCTTTTCCTTCTTTCAATGCGGCACCTACATTCAAATTATTGTATTCAAAGAAGTCGGTCTGATAATCATAGTTATTGGCATTAAAACCCTGATTCATATTGTACTGATAACTATATCCGGCCAACACATTCAGACGATGATTCTGGAAGTTTTTGTTGTATTTGGAAGTTATTTCAAGATTATCCGTTTTGCTGTCGCCCTGCGAGTGATAAGCATAACCGGTGTGGTTATCCATTTTTTGGCTGAAATATTCAGAAGTGTAATATCCCTTATCATGGGAGTTTGAACGGCGAGTAGCTAACATCAAATTTGTTTCCCAGTCTTCGACAGGTTCTAAAGTAATATTACCTGTAATACGGGTCCACTCAGATTCGTAGCTACCTTTTCGTTCTTTGATCATCCCAACAGGATTGTAATAGTAGTTCACCTGGAAGTCTTCACGGAATGTCCCGTCTTCATTCCAGATTGGTTCGGTCGGGTTCCGAACGATTGCTTGTCGGTAAATATTGGAAGCTCCATTATCGTTGGCATTGGTTGCACTGTTTTCATGAAGACCTTTTACCATATTCAGGTTAACTTTCAACATATCATTCAGCATCCAATGCGATACATCAAAGCTCATGCGCATTTCTTCATTATAGGTATCAATTATTACCCCTTCTTCCTTACGATAATTAACATTACCGGAATAAGTAGTTTTGTCTGTTCCTCCTGAGATAAAGAAATCATGGTTGTGTGTAAAAGCTTTTCTGGATATAGCATCCAACCAATCAGTATCATAACCTTTATCGGTAAAATCAGTCAACCCTTCCCGGATTTCATCAGCACCCATAAAATCGAGGGTCTTTCCAAATTCAGATAAAGACATATATCCGGAATATCCTGCACGAGTGTCTGTTCCTCGCTTTCCGGATTTGGTGGTAATAAGAATTACCCCATTTGCGCCACGAGTACCATAAATTGCAGCAGCCGAGGCATCCTTCAATACATCTATTGACTCGATATTTTCGGGCGCTACAGTTCCAAGGCCTCCTTCCACACCATCAATTAACACCAGTGGAGTAGAACTTCCTTCCAAAGATATTACACCACGCAACCGAATGGTAGATTCCGCATTCGGATCTCCGGTTCCTTTTGAGATGGTCAATCCGGCGACTTTTCCTTTGATCAGTTCCGCAGCATCCTGCACTTTTCCCTGAATAAAATCTTCCGATTTAACACTTGAAACTGCACTGGTTACATCTCCTTTCCGCTGCGTACCGTATCCAATTACGACCACTTCGTCAAGACCCAGTACTTCAGGCTCCATCGAAACGTTTAACTGCGTTTGGTCACCAACTATTAGTTCCTGATTTTTCATACCTATAAATGAAAATACCAAAACGTCAGCCTCTGAAGAAACAGAAATTGAGTAGTTACCATTCATATCAGTAATGGTTCCCTTTGGTGTTCCTTTTACCTGAATGGTAACACCCGGAATAGGTTCTCCAATATCGTCGGTGACTGTTCCGATAATGGTTCGTTCGTCTTGCTGTAGAAAGAAACTACTTCTCCTTAACTGGTCATCCGAATAAATCTCTTTTAGATGATTGTCGGCTAACATGTGAACAGATCCTACCATAATTAATAGCAGGGAAACTTTCACAATTCTTAGAGTTCGATTAACAGTACAGGATAATCCTCCTGCACATTTGCATTTTTTTTTCATAGACAACTCAAATTTTATTTAATTAAACAAAAGCTTAATGGTCGACTAAAGGGCCTCCTCAATCTGTCATTCAAAGTTTCTTCTTTTTAAATAAGTTGGCAATCAAAGGCGTGCATAAAACTTTCACAAATGTGTAAATTCATTAACACTTTTTCACAAAAGGTTGTCTTTCAGCTATTTTAACATATTCAAACAAAAATATTTTCTGAAACTCTGGTTAATTATTATCAAAATGAAGAAATCTTCTGATGCGAGTGTCACAAGGCTGCAAGAGAATTTTTATTGAGAGTGGATTAAAAATCACACGAAAACCATAACTAATGTGTAAAAAACTTGCACAACTGTGCAAACACAATTAAAACAAAAGGATAGAAAGGAATTGAGAAAGTTAAAGTCATAATACCCGGGCAGCACCAGTCAAATATTGATACATTCACAAAAGGGAAGTGAACTATTATTAACCGGAAATTTAGACAAGTAATAGTGCTGCCAAAGAGAGTGCATCCTTTTTCAGATGGGTATTAGGCAGGAAACAGAGTGTTAAATCTTGAAATAATCTCTTGGTGACTGCCCATAAAATTCTTTAAAACAGCGTGTGAAATAAGCAGGACTGGAGAATCCCGTCTCATACGAAGCCTCGGTAATATTACATTTCCCTGAGCTTATGAGTTTCTCGGCCTCTTTTAATCTAATGATACGGATAAATTCTGTGGCTGAACATCCGACAATTCCTTTTAATTTTTTGTGAAGCAAGGAACGACTCACACTTATTTCATTGATTAAAAATGTAACATCAAGTTGTTCACTATTAAGATGTTTTTTTACGAGATTCGTTAGCTTCTCGATAAAGTTTTTATCCGATTCGGAGCAACCTAACTCCCTGGTAGTGAAAGTAGAGTCTTCGCGAAAACGTTCAATAATCCGTTGTTGGGTTTTCAATATATTATCAATGACCTGAGTAAGCATTTCCGGGAAGAATGGTTTTCCAATGAAATAATCTGCACCGGTCATTAACCCCTCCAATTCATTCTTAACTCCCGTTTTAGAAGTAAGTAAAACAACAGGGATGTGAGAAGTCTTTAGGTCTGTTTTAATTGTTTTGGTAAATGTAATGCCGTCCATTTCGGGCATCATAATATCACTGATAATCAAATTCGGAGTAAATTCATGTAACTTCTCAAGCGCTTCCCGCCCATTATAAACATATTCCACATTATAATTATCCTCCAGTATTTCAACCAGAAATCTGACCAATTCAATATTATCTTCGACCAGGAGTATTTTAGGCTTTCCTAGTGAAGTGCCAGTTGGGACGATTACTTTCCCCAATGCAGCTTTTGATATTATTATTTCGGGATCTTCTCTTCGTTCAAAAACTTGTTCTTTTTCTATTAATATCTCTTCTTCTGAAAAATCGGATTTGGAAACAGGTAGCGTAACAGTAAAAACAGAACCGGTACCCAATTTACTCTTTACCTCTATTCTGCCCCGATGAAACATGACCAAACTTTTGACATAAGCTAACCCAATTCCGGAATTAACCGATTGTGAGTGTTCATCATCTACCTGAAAAAAGCGGTCAAAAACCTTATCTATCAGTTCCGGAGCAATTCCCTTTCCGGTATCTGATACGCGTATTACAAGATCGTAATTATTGTTTTCTGACTTTTTTCCCCTGCAGATGGCATTTACGTATAACTCTATTCTGCCACCTCCATCGGTAAACTTGAAAGCATTGGATAAAAGGTTAAGCATGATCTTGTCAACCTTACTTCCATCAAACCAGATTTCCGTTGGATGATCCGGGGTGTTTACAACAAATTCAATATCCCGGGAATCAGCCAATTCTGTGAATGATTCAGCTATATCATTTGTATAACCAACAATATTAAGTTGAGATACTTTCAACTGATCCTTACCTGTTTCAATCTTTCTAAATTCCAGAAGCTGGTGTATCAGATGAAACAGACGGTTTGCATTCCGTTCTATTCCAGTGAGTCCTTTTTTCAGAGCAGGATTCATCTTTTCCTCCACCATTAACCGGCTAAGCGGTCCGATAATTAGTGTTAAAGGAGTTTTAAGTTCGTGCGAAATGTTCGTAAAGAAATCCAGTTTAACACGGTGAATTTCATCTTCATGTTCCCGTTCCCGACGTTCCAGCATTAACAAGGCTCTTGATTTTTCAATGTTTTTCCCCACTTTTAATACCAGTGCCAGAAAAAACAATACGAACAGAAGATAACTTACAAATGCCACTTTGGTCAACCACCACGGAGGTTGAACCACAACCTCAAGAATTCTTCCTTCCTCTGAATTTCTAATATCGCCCAGCGAAGCTTTTACATGGAAAGTGTATTTTCCGGGACTTAGGTTAGTATAAGTAGCAAAATTCCGCGTTCCCACAAAGTTCCATTCATCCTCAAAACCTTCAAGATAATACGCATACTGACAACTTCCAATTGAAGAATACGCAAGTGCTGCATACTCTATTGTGAGAACATTCTGATCATAATCCAAAACAATTTTCTCTGATTTATTCAAAGATTGCTCCAATCGTTTGTATTCTCCGGGAAGGACCTCCTCATTAAATAGTTTCATCCCCGTAAACTTCACCTCCAATGCGTCAGATTCCTGCCATGGGCGCTCTTCATTGAACGAAATCATCCCATTATTCCCTCCAAAGTAAATATTGTTTCCACTGTCTATATAAGACGCCCGGTAGTTAAATTGGTTAAAGGGAATACCTGAATTACTGTCATAAAGGATATAGATATCCTCATCAGGAGAAAACCTCACCAACCCTTTATCACTACTGGCCCAGAACCAGCCATAATCACCTTCTTCAAGGCTGAAAACCCAGGACACGGGAAAGCCGGTTTCATTATTAAAAAATTTTAAGTCACCACGTTCTTCATTATATCTGCACAACCCTTTGTAACAATCTCCAAACCAGACATTTCCCCTTGAATCAGTCTTCACAAAATTGATATTCTTCATCTCCGGTATTCGGTCAAAAGTAAAAAGTGAATCTGTAGCAGGAATATACCCATAGACGCCGGCAAAAGAAGTAAACCATAATTTTTCTGTTGAACCTGCTATACTCTCAAACTGAAATCCACCTAATTGGTCCGGCTTCAATGGAGAGAAAGTTCCAGTGACCTTATTATGTACAATAATGCCCTGGGAAGTAGAAATGTATATGGAGTCTCCGGCTTCCAAAAACGAATAGATGGCATCGGCAAGCAATCCTTTTGTATTATCCGGGTTCAAATGTTTGATTTCATTGGTTTTTGTATTTAATATATTTATTCCTCCGGTGTAGGTGGCTATCCATAATTCATGTTCTGATACAAATAGGAGATCGTGAAGATTATTGTATGATAAGTGTGCCGGACCTTTGTTCTCGGCATAATGTATAATTTCTCCCGATTCTCTATCAAATTTATTGAGTCCGTTATCTTCAAGCCCAATCCACAAATCCCCTTCACCATCCTCAGTCAGGCAACTAACAACATTTCCCCTCAACTCTCCATTTCCCAATCCGGGACTCCATGTTCGAAAAAAGTTCTTCTTATTACTCCAAAAATTAATACCTCCAAAATAAGTTCCCAACCAAATATTTCCCTCTGCATCACAAAATGCATCATAGATTGGGTTGCTATTCAAACCTGTAGGATTATGCAAGTCAAAACTATGTAAAGTCAAGTTGCCCGTTTCCAAATCATAAATGGCCAATCCGTCCTCACTTCCTATCCAGATACGACCTTGTTCATCTTCTGTAACACAATGCACTAGGTTATGTGGCAAATAATAGGGGCTTTCCTCTTTTTTGGAATACATTTGGTAATTTCCGTCAGAAAGCCGAAAACGGACAAGGCCATATTCGTACATCCCCAACCAGACATTCTCTCCTGAATCAACAAAAAACAGTGTAGCTGGTTGCGTTCCCAATTCATCCGGGACATCAAAATATTTTACTCTTTGTCGGTTTTTATCAACAACCAACATTTGCCTACCATTGGTAAGTATTACGATTACTTCAGGGGTTTCAATAAGATTGTTAAACCCCATGTCGAAAGCAAATGACACAAAAGGATATTTTGCATCAAACGGTTCCTCCACCCCCGTTGATGCATCCAAAAATGTAATCCTGTCTGCTTTGCAAATCCAAAAACCATCGTCTGTAGGAACTACCGATAACGCTGAACCTACTTGATTCAACAAATTATAGGGACGAAAACACTCTCCATAACTATCGAAATAGTAGTATTTTTGATTTATTGTACGAGTAATTAAAAGGGAATCAAAAGCCAGGTATAGTTTATCTCCAAAAATTTTGATTTTGCCGCCTGAAGTATTATAGGCAGGAAACTCCTTAAAGGCCTGGCCATCAAATCGCGTTACAGTAGCGCGTGTAGCAAACCACATAAAACCATCTGCATCCTGTTTTATACTTTTCACATACGATGATGGTAATCCATCTTCATTGGTGTAATGAACAAATTCAGGAGATTTAATTTCTGACTTTACAAATGTCGAAAGAAAACAAAAAGTTAAAATCCAAATCAATCGGTACATATCCATCTTCTTTTACAAAAAGCAATATTCACCCTTTATCTAAAGGCAAGAACAAAAAAAACACAACATTTTTTTGTACTAGAGTATCCAGCACTCAAATAAACCGATGCCATATCTTCTGTAATAATTATTAAAATGCTTTTGTAAAATCATTTTCCTCTCACATCAATATCTCCACAAATATAATTAACCTTTGATGTTTTTTAGCACTTTTTAAAGTTGTCTGATTCAAATTTTTTCTTGGCTTTTGCCTGTAAACATGCAAAATTAATTTAGCATTGGCTTAGAGACAGAATTCGAATGGTAGGCTAAACCTGCAAAAATATTATTGGAGAATAATCCATATTCGACAACACTTGTAACCCAAAATCCGCAAGGAATAATTAAAAACGCGGTATTCCTTGCGGATTCGATTAAGTAAATCATCTTATTTGGACTCATTCTTCACCCAAATGAGTGATTTTCTAAATCGGGGTTAACCTATTTTCACAAAGGTCTTTAAAGAGAAATGGAAAACCTTTGCGGAAATTAGATTTAACTTAAATCGCATTTTAGTATTGACAAATAAATTCTTTTGTACTAATTTGGTTTCGGGTTAGGGTTAAGGTTTGAAAGGTCTGTCGGAATGCCGATGGGCCTTTCTATTTTGAACTCTAAAAAGTCGTACTACTATCTGCTTATCTTTATCATTGACTCATTTCTAATGCCTCTCTTGTCAACTTTTTATTCTTTAAATTCATCCCGGCTTCAATTTCAGTCATCAAAACAATTGTTCGTTATAAAGCAGAGGTCAGTTTATTATAGGTTAACAAAGAATAAACGGACAATTTCTTTATCAATAGTCCGTTAAAAATAGCTTAAACGCAAAAACGCAAAGTTTTTATTATGAGTGAGTTATGCTCTGCTCTCTTGGCTTCGTAATGAATTGATTATCAACTATTTTTAAAAGTTTAACGTAGTATTGTTTATTATACAGACATAATTTTTACTTTTAAGCTTAACAATTTATCTTTGAAACTTCAAACAAAAAATTCCGTCATAGAATTGAGTGTGTCGGAATTTTTAATACAAGCAATCGCCACTGAAGGCTGCTTAATTCACAAATAATACAGTCAAGATAAGTTGTGCTGGTTCAATTTAAACCGGGAACCTTACAAACAAAAAGTCATCTTCAAAAATTAGTTACTAACAAAAAACTTTTTTTATGAACAGGATTCTTTTATCTATGGGTCTGATTTTTATACTCATTGTATCTGCTTCTGCACAGGAAGGAACAAAGTGGATTGGGGGAACAATTAACATCTCCAGTAACACAACAAATGATAGGACGACCTCAAGGACAACCATCATGCCGGAGTTTGGGTATAATCTCGATAACAAATGGGCCATTGGGGGACGCCTGGGGTTTAGCACCTTAAAAGATGAGGAGGTGGGTGGAACCAACAAAACCACAACCACCTCAATCATTCCATTTGCCAGATACAATTTTGGCAATCTGGGAAGTTTTCAGATTTTCGGTCAGGGAGAATTGCCCCTCAACTTTTATGGTGGGGAGTTTTCCAATGGCACATCCAAAGACAACTCTAATTCCTTTGGGTTGAGTGTTCGTCCGGGTCTTTCCTATTCCTTCAACAACAACTGGGGTTTCAATATGCTTATGCCGTCTGTTTTTGCATTTACAAGTGACAGCAATGATTCCTCTTCTTTTAAGCTTGGTATAAACGATAGTTATTCCGTTCAAAGCTATCTACTTGATACGGCCATAGGGTTCGTCTATAAATTTTAAGGAAAATGGAAACCCGAACGAAACAAACAGAAATAGCAATTGCAGGGCATAGCACGTTTTTGGTGAGTTATGTCCTGCCTGGCTCTAAATCAATAGACCGTTAGATCTTTAGATATAAGAATTAAGATAAATCGCATAACATTGAAAATCTGCACTTTAACACAAAACAATTTTTAACAATAAACAACTGATTCAGAGGTTTTTGTAAAAGTTTAACGGACTATTATAAATGAAACTACAAAGAATTACCATCAATTAAATCAAGCATCCAGGAGTAAAGAGTTTCATCCCGGGAGAAACATGGGGGGACTGCTGTTGGGTCATTAATCATTTTAATGCAATAACCGATGCCTAATATCTGGATTTTTTTGGTCGTTATTATTTCAAGTCTTATAAAAGGGATTACTGGATTTGGATTTGCACTGTTTTCTTTTCCGTTGTTGTTATTCTGGTATTCGCCCAAAGAGATTATCCCTGTTTTAATGATTTGTAATCTCATTGCATCTATCCTCATTGTACTTCAGCGCAAAGAACATAAACTTCTGGATAAGAACTCCTATTTACTGATAAGTGCCGGAGGAGTTTTCACTATCGCCGGTGTAGTAGCTTTGAGTTCTACAACGGGCGAAATGCTGGTAAAACTTTCAGGTGTATTTTTCATCGGGCTCACGTTCTATTCAATAAGGACAAGAAATAAAAACAATGAACTTCCCTCCCACAATTATTTTACCGCAGGTGCACTGATTGGCTTTCTCACGGGAGCTGTATCAGTAAGCGGACCTCCGTTGGCGCTATTTCTTAACCGGGCAAAAGTGAGCAACCGTAAATTCAGAGAAATATTTGCTGCCTTTAGCGTGGTAACGGCGGTTATTGCTATAATTGGCTATTTTCAGGCCGGAATGATAACTGCTCAAATTCTCAAAACTTCACTGATGTTTTCCCCAATTCTTCTGGCGGGAACCATTGTTGGCAAGAGGTTGAATTATATTATGTCGATTAACAGTTTTCAAAGCACAAATATTGTGCTCACGCTGATTGCAAGCATCTTACTTATTGTTCACTAAACCACTTTACACCAAAAGAGAAATCATTGGTTATTTGTACCGGTAAGCAAATGTGAACCAGTGATTTTTTCTGTATTGGCCCATTTTCTGTAAAAACTATTTAACAAATTGCTCTGTGCTTTTCCAAATAGCCAGTCATGGATGTTGAATTATTATTTTTGTCTGCACGATACATATTTTAACAGCAAGTATCAGAACAATTACCCCAGACTCCCCGATTTTATTATTTTTGTAGTCCCTGCCTGAAAAACCGTAAAAAGATATTAATATGAGAAGAGCACTGAATTACATGGGAGTATTTACTCTTATGACCCTTCTGGTATTGGGTTCCAGCAAAGCCAATGCCTGTACCAATGTATTAGTTACAAAAAATGCATCGGCTGATGGTTCTACAATGATATCCTATGCAGCTGATTCACACGTTTTATTCGGAGAGCTATACTACTGGCCGGCGCAGGATTATCCTGATGATGCGATGCTGGATATCTACGAGTGGGACACCGGAAAATATCTGGGACAAATCAAACAGATCTCTCATACCTACCGTGTGGTCGGGAACATGAATGAAAACCAGGTATCAATTGCCGAAACTACATTTGGGGGTCGCAAAGAGTTGCGCGACACAACCGGCATAATGGACTACGGAAGCTTGATATATGTTGCGCTTCAAAGAGCTAAAACCGCACGCGATGCCATAAACATCATGACCTCTCTGGTTGAAGAATATGGATACTACAGTTCGGGTGAAAGTTTTTCTATTGCGGATCCAAACGAAGTCTGGATTATGGAAATGATTAGTAAAGGTCCAAACAACAAAGGAGCTGTTTGGGTAGCCAGGAAAGTGCCTGACGGATATATTTCCGCTCATGCCAACCAAGCCCGCATCACCACTTTTCCACTCAAAGATGAAGAGAATTGCCTCTATTCAAAGGATGTAATATCTTTTGCTCGTGAAGAAGGATATTTCGATGACAAAAACAAAAATTTCAGTTTTGCCGATATTTATGCTCCGTTGGATTATAGTGCTATTCGGTTTTGTGAAGCGCGTGTTTGGAGTGCCTTTCGGCAAGTCAATGAAAAGGAAGCCGACAAATATGAAGACTTTATCATGGGCGAATCAGAAGAACGGATGCCCCTGTTCTTTAAACCGGAAAAAAAAGTTACCGCCCGTGATGTAATGAACATCATGCGCGACCATTTTGAGGAAACCCCCCTGGACATGACCAAAGATGCAGGTGCAGGTGCCTACAATGTGCCTTATCGCTGGCGTCCGCTTACCTGGGAGGTCGATGGAGAGGAATATCTCAACGAACGGGCCATTGCTACACAGCAAACAGGTTTCTCTTTTGTTGCCCAGATGCGAAACTGGCGTCCCAATCCAATAGGTGGAATACTTTGGTTTGGCGTAGATGATGCCGATGCATCGGTTTATGTCCCCATGTATGCAGGCATACAAAGTGCTCCGCATGAATTTGCTGAAGGAAACGGAAACATGCTTGAATTTTCCTGGGATGCAGCATTTTGGGTGTTCAATTGGGTATCAAATATGTCATACAGTCGGTACAGCTACATGATAGAAGATATCAGAAAAGTTCAAAAAGAACTGGAAGATAAGTTTGAGCAGATGCGACCAGCCATTGACAATACTGCCAGTGCTTTATATGAGCAAGATCCGGAAATGGCAGAACAATTTCTGACTGAATACAGTCATAATCAGGCCAGGATTACGGTTAAAAAATGGCAAGAACTTGGACAGTTTTTGATGGTAAAATATCTTGATGGTAATATTCATCCGGAAAAAGACGGAAAGTTTCTGAAAAATGAATACGGTAACCCGCATTCACCGGAATATCCGGGATATGACGACGGGTATTACCGAAATGTGGTTAAAGATGCCGGAGAAAAACTTAAAATGAAAGAGGTTCCAAAAAACAATTAAATTTAAGCCTGTTCATTTATTTAGCAGGGAGGCAGTGTTGAAAAAACATTGCCTCTTTTTTTAACAAAAAAACTATATTCACAGTCAGATATAGAAACAAGCGAATTATGAAGTTATCAGAAATAGGCGAATTCGGCTTTATCAACCGGTTTTCAGAAAAATTTTCGTCCCTCAATAGAAATGAGGAATGTGGTATTGGTGACGACTGTGCAATCATGCCCCTTGATGATCAACACGACCAAATAGTTACCACCGATTTGCTCATTGAAGACATCCATTTTCTGCGATCTGAAATCACACCTTTCGACCTTGGCTATAAAGCATTGGCAGTTAACCTGAGTGATATTGCTGCAATGGGTGGAAAACCCACAGCCTCCTTTCTTTCTATTGCACTACCTGGGGATACCGATGTTGAGTATATGGATCAGGTAATGGAGGGCTATCATAACCTGAGTGAGAAATACCAGGTTCCGCTGTTGGGGGGAGATACCACCAAATCGCCCGATAAGATTGTAATCAATGTTTGTGTAACAGGCCGGGTAAAAAAAGGAACAGCCAAACTTAGGTCGGCAGCCACCAATGATGATTTTATTTGCGTAACAGGCCCTTTGGGAGATTCCGGAGCAGGGTTAAAAATATTATTAGAAAAAATCAACCCTGATTCATCTTCCCGGAAACTTATTTCCTGGCACAACCGTCCGGAACCGGCAATTAACGAAGGGCTTTGGCTGGGCAACAAAACCGGAGTAAATGCTATGATGGATATTTCGGATGGAATTGCCTCCGACCTTTTGCACATTCTTTCCAAGTCAGGTAAGGGTGCCACAGTTTATGTTGAATCAATTCCACTTTCTACAGCCCTTAAAGAAACGGCAGACCATAACGGATGGAATGCTTTAGAACTGGCTCTTACAGGAGGCGAAGATTACAGATTGCTTTTAACAATAAGCAGCCGATCCTTCAAAAAGTTAGAAAAGGAATACAACAAAGAATTTCAGATTCCGATTTCTTGTGTGGGTAGAATTACAGAAAAGAACCCCGGTCAAATAATATGGATGAAAGAGAATCAGCCCTATTCGCTCGACAGAGGTGGGTTTAATCATTTCCGGGAATAACAAAACAACAGGTTATTTGGGGATTTTCTATAAATATTCCCGAATAGTCCAGATTAAAAAAGCAGCCAAAACCAGGACAATGATGGTTAAACCGGCAATCTTGTTAATCCAGAAGAGCCGACGAAGATTAATTTTGCTTCGGAAGAGCCCCACCACAGAAGTAAGAATGGTCCACCAAACAGCAGCACCCACAAAAACACCGGAAATAATAATCAGGTGGCCAGTCAGTCCGTAATCTGTCTTAAGAACTCTGAAGCCGGCAAAAAAAGCAATAAAAAGAAAAATTGCCAACGGATTGCTTAAAGTCAAAAGAAATGTGGAGACAACATCACTCACCAGATTGTGCTTCCCGGCTTTTTGTTTTCTCAGTTGAGTGGCTGGATTGGTACGAAATATTTTCACTCCTAGGCCGGTTAATATAATCACTCCTCCCAATTGAATCCACAATATCTGTGCTTCGATAAAAGTAACAATATAAGACAAACTAAATCCGGCAATTATAGCATATATTGTATCCGAAAGAGCTGCCCCAAAACCTGATAAGAGGCCCGAGGTTCTTCCATTTTGTAAGGTTCGTTGTATAATTAAAACTCCTATCGGCCCCAGGGGTAGAGAAGCAGAAAAACCAACCAGCATTCCGTCCAAAAGTGTGCTCCAATACATTAATCAGTATTTTTATTGGCTACAAAGATTGAAAAATACTGCTAAACAACCGGCATCTTTCATCATGTTTTTGTGATCAATTGCTTAACTTTGAATCAAGGTAACAAGAGAGACAAAACATCAAATCACTGTTTGATAATATTTTGGATATTTTTATTAACACAAAATTAACATAGACTTAACAAGGGCAAAACATCATGAAAGTTTATAGCAAGTATGTTTGCACCCGGAAAAAATAAACTATTCTTCAACAAATGGAAACAATTTATTTAGTACTCGTTGGCGTTTTATTTTTGCTGGCCATATCCGATCTTGTGGTTGGTGTCAGTAATGACGCAGTAAATTTTCTAAATTCGGCCATTGGCGCCAAGGTAGCATCATTCAGAACGATAATGATAATCGCTGCACTTGGCGTTTTTATTGGTGCCAGTTTTTCAGGTGGAATGATGGAAGTTGCACGTAAAGGGATTTTTAATCCGCAGTACTTTACATTCGAAAACATCATGATCATATTTATGGCGGTCATGATTACCGATGTTATTCTGCTGGATTTGTTCAATACGTTCGGTCTGCCCACCTCCACCACGGTTTCTATTGTATTTGAATTGCTGGGGGCTGCCATAGGCGTTGCACTCATCAAGTCAATGAACAATCCGGAAATGGGGCTAAGCGAATACATCAACTCAGCCAAGGCACTGGCCATTATCTCAGGAATACTACTTTCTGTAGTGGTATCTTTTACTGTGGGTATGATTGTTCAGTACATTGCCAGGGTTCTGTTTTCGTTCAATTTTCAAAGACGAATTAAATATTTTGGTGGATTATGGGGTGGTGTTGCCATCACAGCCATTACCTACTTTTTGATTATTAAAGGGGCTAAAGGAGCCGCTTTTATGTCGGAAAACGTCCAGACGTGGATTACAGCGAACGGAAATTTAATTATCATCTACAGTTTAATTTTCTGGACAGCTGTTCTGCAGGTTTTTTATTGGTTTTTCAAAGTAAACATACTAAAATTCACTGTTTTAGCTGGAACCTTCGCGCTTGCAATGGCTTTTGCCGGAAACGATTTGGTTAACTTTATCGGTGTACCGCTGGCTGGTTTTGAGGCTTTTAAAAACTTCATGGCTGATGGCGGAACCAACCAGGATATGCTGATGACATCTCTTGCGGGAAAAGTTAAAACCGACACCTACCTTTTAGTCATCGCCGGGTTAGTTATGGTTGTTACGCTTTGGACGTCTAAAAAAGCCCGGAAAGTTGTAAAGACATCACTTGACCTTGGACGTCAATCAGAGGGAGAGGAACGATTTGGTTCATCTTTCTTTGCTCGTTCCATCGTTCGGGGAAGCATTGCTGTTTCCACTTCCGTTAACAAAATTATCCCTGCCAGGGTGACAAAATTTTTGGACAGGCAGTTTGACAGCTCATTCTACGAAGAAGAACGGCAAAAGTCGACCAAAGAAGAAGCAGCTTCCTTCGACATGATTAGGGCCTCTGTCAATCTGGTGGTAGCAAGTATTCTTATTGCATTTGCAACTTCAATGAAATTACCGCTGTCCACTACCTATGTAACTTTCATGGTGGCCATGGGTACTTCCTTATCCGACCGGGCCTGGGGACGTGAAAGTGCTGTTTACCGTATTACCGGTGTAGTCTCGGTCATTGGGGGATGGTTTTTTACTGCTTTTTCAGCAGCCACCGTTGCATTTATTTTCGCCAATCTTATGATGTTTGGTGGTGCCTATGCCATTTTTGCTCTGGTAGTCCTTGCAGCCTACATGGTTTACCGGACACATGGCATATCCAAAAGGCAGGAATCTGAATCCAAAACCTTTGGGGACCTTGAAATCGAAGAAATTGACGGAGAAATTCTTTCAGAAAAGGTATTGGAAAAATGTCGCACCAGCGTCTCTAAAGTCCTTAAAGAAGTCTCCAAAAATTATGGCAATACTCTGAATTATTTTGAAGCTGAAGATCGTAAGCACCTCAAAGAAACCACCAAAGAGATTTCTTCGCTCAATAAGAAAATTAAAAAGCTTAAATCAAACATCTATAATACGGTAAAAAAATTACAAGAAGAATCTATTGATTCGGGTCTTTACTATGTTCAGGTAATCGACTATCTCAGGGAAACAACTCATTCACTGACATTTATCACCACTCCATGTTTTGAACACCTTGACAACAATCACAAAGTATTTTCTGATGATCAATTCGAGGAGATCAACATTCTGGAAAGCAAAGTTCGATCACTGATTACCAAATCTATCACAATGATCGACCAATCAGAATTCGGCAATCTTCAGGATTTGGTTGATGAACAAGGTAAGTTAATTGACCTGATTAAAGGACTCAGAAAAAAGCAGCTAAAGCGCATCAAAAAAGAGAAAGCAGGAACAAAAATCAGTATGCTGTATCTCTCGGTTTTACATGAGACGCAAAATATGCTACTTCACCTGATTAATTTGCTGAAAGCACAGAGGGACTTTGTAGCAGCTCACAAAAAATAATTTATTCTATTCAGGAAGGAGCATATTTACACAGGATATGCTCCTTTTTTACTTTTTAATTGTTGGGAAAATGTTTTCAGTTAAACAAATTGTATTACTCACTTTTGTGGGTTTGACAACTACATTTCCGTTACTTGCTCAGGAGTCTGATGACACAGAATTCATACCTTCCGGAGAAGTCTTTGGAAAGATATTCACTAATTTCAATACCTCTCTGTCAGGACCCGATCAACAGACCGCCTTTGAGGTACGACGGGCTTATCTTGGATACGAATATCAAATCTCGAAAGAATTCTCCGCCGAAGTAAAAATCGATATTGGCTCACCAAATGACGCTTCTCAGTACTCTTTATTACGCCGATTCGGATATTTCAAAACTGCAAAAATTCAATACAACCCTTACGATTTTCTGGAATTAACTTTTGGATTACAGGATGCGACCCAATACAAACTCCAGGACAGTTTCTGGAAACGACGTTATATTAATGAATCATTAATGGGGGCTTACAAATACGGCTCCAGCGCTGATATCGGTGCTAAAGTTGCCTTCCTGACCGACCTGTTCGATATCGACATCGCACTGTTTAATGGAGAAGGATATTCCAGTCTGCAAAATGATAATACCTTTAAAGCAGCACTTGGAGCAACTTTCCGTCCTGTTGATGGACTAATCACCCGTATATATGGAGATTTATCCAGCAAAACGGTGAATCAGGGAACTACCTCATTGTTTGCCGGGTATCGTCATAGTTTATTTTCGTTAGGTGGTGAATATGCAGTGCATTTTAACCGCAATTTTCAGAAAGACCACAACATCGAGGGTTTCTCAATACTTGGCGATGTAAAAGTATTACCAAAGATTTGGATTTTTGGTCGGTTCGATAAAATTGAATCCAACATTCTGGATGGTGATAGTGTGCCGTGGAATCTGGCTAAAGACGAAACCGCCATAACTGCGGGTATTGAATTCATTCCAATAAAGGCCATAAAAATCGCTGCCAATTATCAGGACCACTATCCTACCGCAAAAAATACGGAAGCAGTATCAGCCTTTTTTCTCAATCTCGAAGCATCCTTTTAAAAGCAAAAGAGTATGAAGCATATTAATATTCTATCAATATTCATCGGGTTCATCCTTTTGGCAGGAGAAGCCGGTTGCCGGGATTCGGAATACACACTGCCTGATGAATTTGTTGTTGTCACTGACAATGGCGGAGGCACTGGAACAACGACCTGGACTTCAGACAACAAATACCTGTTGGATGGGATTGTTTTTGTAAACGACGGCCAAACATTAACCATCGAACCGGGTACTGTCATCAGGGCAAGTACCGGTCAGGGTGCGGAAGCCAGCGCATTGGTGGTTGCCCGCGGAGGAAAAATAATGGCCGAAGGAACTCCTGATACGCCCATTGTTTTTACCGTTGAAGGTGATGACCTTCGAGGGTCTGTTCCTCTGGAAGCGAATGGACTTTGGGGTGGAGTTATTGTTTTGGGTGATGCACCGGTTAACACCATTTCCGGAGAACAAATGATGGAAGGTATTCCCTTTGAAGATCCCCGCGGAATGTATGGTGGCAACAATGAAAACGACAATTCAGGAATTCTTAAATATGTCTCTATTCGTCATGGAGGCACTGAGCTCAGCAAAGATAACGAAATCAATGCTCTGACGCTTGGAGGTGTCGGGAGTCAAACCACCCTCGAATATGTTGAAGCAATTTCTAACAGAGATGACGGTTTTGAATTCTTTGGTGGCACAGTAAACGGACGATATCTCTTATCTGCATTTTGTGGTGATGATGCTTTCGACTTCGATTTGGGGTATAAGGGCAATTGCCAATTTATCGTCGGACTTCAGGCTGGATCCACAGGTGATTTGCTGGTAGAGTTAAGTGATAACGAAGGTTTTCCGTCCACGCGCCCTCATATTACCAATGGCACATTTATAGGGCGTGGCATGGATGAAAACGGACAGGCCGCACGCTTCGACAACAGTTCTGCCGGCATCATCTCCAACTCTCTATTCCTGCATCAGAAACAGGGAATACTTATTGAATATTCAGGGAATCAGCTGGATAGCTACCAACAATTTATCGACGGTTATATTCAGGTTCTAAACAATATTTTCTACATGACAGGAAATAATTCAGCCCTGCACATTCTTGGAGTTTATTCTTATGATGTTGACGACGTAACCGAACAGGATGAAAGGGTCTCACAATATTTTGCTACCGGCAACAACATACTGGAGAATCCACAAATAGAATACAATCCACAGGAAATAGGCGAAATGAATTTGCTTCCAAAAAACAATATGGTTGGTGAATTCTTTATTCCCTCCGATTCCTGGTTTGAACAGGTTGATTTTAAAGGGGCATTTGGACCCATCAACTGGCTCAACAAATGGAGCTTACTTGACCAGGAAGGTCTTTTGAGTGAATAACTCAAAATTTTTACGCACAAAAAAAGCATTGAAAAATTTCTCTTTCAATGCTTTTTTTGTGTGTTTCTATCTGATAAATTTTATTTTGATATCAGATTAATATCATTCATCAATTTGTCGCGGTAAGATTTACCAATTGGAATCACTTTGGTACCACTATCTGTCTTAATAACCACTGAATTATCCTCAATCACCTTTATTTTACTGAAATTCACAATAAAAGAGCGGTGAATTCGCATAAATCTGTCAGCCGGCATCTTATCGGCTATAGATTTCATGGTAAAGTGAATCGTATACTTCTCATTAAAAGTATTGAGCACTACATAATTTTCCAGAGCTTCAATCCACAAAATATCGTCGTATTTAATACGAACTAAAGAGCCATTATTCTTGATAAATATCTCTGTACTTTCTTTTACAGGGCTTTCTTTTTTATCAAATCTTTCTCTGGCTCTGTTTACCGCTTTGATAAAACGACCAAACTGAACAGGCTTCAGGAGATAATCTGTTACATCGTATTCATAAGACTCCAAAGCATATTTCTCCTGAGAGGAATAAATAATAACCTGAGGAATTATATCCAATGATTCCAAAAACTCAATACCTGACATCTCGGGCATTTCAATGTCCAAAAATATCAAATCAACTTTTTCCGCATCAGGTTGGTTCAGCGAATTGATTGCCTCAACCGCACTAGAATAAGAGCCTGCCAAATGTAAGCCTTCGGTGCGGTCAACAAATTCTTCAATTATTTTTATTGACAGCTTGTCGTCATCAATAATGATACAATTCATAGATATTCATTTTGGTCAAAAATACAAAATATCTTCAAATAATCCCACTGTAAATTAAGCAATTTATTGACTTGCTCCCTAAAAAAGATTACTTAATCTATATTTTTCAGGGTTTTCGTCAAAAAATCCGATTCAATGTTTTCTACTCACCTGATTGACTTCCTGATACATTCAAAACAGTGTTTTGTAGTTTACTTTTATTTCGTGGAAATTTATTTTTATTATTACGGATCTTTCAGGCAAATGGTTGCAAAAGTAATGCAGTAACAATAAGATTATTCAAACTATTTCTCCCCGACAATAAAAACCATTGCATATTTGCGGGCTTTATCTTAAATATTCCGGGCTATTTTCTGGTTTAGCTCTTCCCGGAAAGAGTTAAATCAACTTCTTTCATTGCAACAAATTAATTGACTTTCCAGGTATTTTTAAGGCACTAAAAAAGAGGGCATCTCAATGCATGAAACACCCCCTTCTTATTTGTTTGACCAAAAAAGAATTAGTTTACAGCATCAGTCAATTCACTTCCAGCTTTAAACTTAACAACTTTCTTGGCAGGAATTTGGATTTCCTTACCGGTTTGAGGATTACGTCCTGTACGAGCACTTCTTTCTGATATAGAGAAAGAGCCAAATCCTACAAGTGCAATCCGGTCACCTTTTTTCAACGCATCACCGGTTACTTTAATAAAACCATCGAGTGCTTTTTTAGCATCTGCTTTAGTCAATCCTGATTCACCAGCGATTGCTTCAATTAATTGAGCTTTGTTCATAATAAAATTTAATTTTTAGGGTTAAAAACTAAGTTTCCCATTCTTCTATCCACAAATATAGACGGTTTTTGGTGTTTACCAAATTCCAGCGCCTAAAAAATGCATCAAATTGCGTTTTTTTTTGAACAAAGTTAAAATTTCGTATTTGAATGGTATGTTTTTTACAAATCAACGGGGGTGCATGATGAACGATATTTTGACAATTATTTCCTTTAATAATAATTGTTTTATGATAAACAAAATAGTTAATAATTGTTTATGGGTAATTCTGTTTTCCACAAAACAATCATCCCCAGCAGTGAATTAAAACAAATACATTACAGCTGAATTGCCTGTTTTTCAGCAAAATATTAAACCACTGTTACTACATTTTGAAATTAAATCAGATTCATTATCCGGTTTACCAGAGGGATAAGCACCTCTCCCACTTCTGAAGACCTATAATGGATCCAACCATTACAGCGTAAGTTCATCATTTATCATTCTTGATATATATTGTTGAAGATAAGCTTTTAGAAGATTTTCTGCTTCTTCCAAATCCACCTGCCCATTTAGGTTCTCTTCCTGCAAAGGATCGGACTTTAAGTCATAAACCCCTGTAACAGACTCACCATCAAAATAGATAACATAGTTTTTGAAAAGAAATTGATACGATTCATTGGTGTAGTTGACCACAAATCGTTCTTCTTTTCCTTTAGAAAACAGATCGTTTCCAAATGCCACATAAGGATATGGATAATCGAGAAATGACAGTACGGTTGGCATAATATCGGTTTGTTGGGCAAGCCCTGCATCCAGTTTCTGAGGAATATCTCCGGGTTTAAAGAAAATCAACGGAACTGCAAAACCCTCCACCGGTGTTTTGTATTCTTCGTGGAATGGAATGGTACAATGATCAGCGGTTATAATGAACAAGGTATTTTTGAACCAGGTGGTTTTCGATGCACTTTCAAAAAATTTGCGAAGAGCCATGTCAGAATATCCCATAACCTCATGCAAAGGGAGAGGTCCTTCCGGAAAAGAATCTACATATTGCTGAGGAACTGCAAAGGGATGATGAGACGACACTGAAAACAGTGTTGTAAAAAATGGTTCTTTCAACCGGCTCATGTCTCTGGCAAAAAACTGAAAAAATGGTTCATCCCAGATGCCCCACATGCCGTCAAAGTCTTCATCATTGTTGTATTCCGTTTTACCGAGGTACTGGTCATATCCGGCCATTTTTGTAAATGCCATGAAGCCCATTGAACCATTTGGTGCCCCGTGATAGAAAGCCGATTCATAACCTATTTGGGATAAAAGACCTGCCAGGCCGTTTATTTCATTATTTGCATACTCTGATACAATATATGGCTGAACCAAAGAAGGCACCGATGCAATAATGGAAGGCAATGCATCGATAGATTTCCGCCCATTGGCATACGCCCGGTCAAAAGCCCATGATTTGGAAATAAGACTGTCCAGAAATGGTGTAAAGCCTTCATAAGTTCCCTTTTCCAGATTTTTATTCAATGCTCCTATGTGCTCGCGACCAAAACTTTCCAGAATAAACAATACCACGTTAGGTCTTGTTTGTTCCACATTTCCTCTTGAAGCTGACTTTTCCGGCTGATTAACGGGAGAATAGATTTTCGCCAATTCATCTTCTTCAAAATAATGAACAGGCTGAAAAACAGACTTGCCAAAAGTCCTAAGAATTGAAAAGGGAGTGTTCAGCACAATCGCGACCTGCTCCGGTCGCTCTACATGCCTTGCGGCGTTGCTGATGTTTATAGGGCGTGTGCTATGTCGAAATCCGCCTCTCATTCCCCCAATGGCCAAACCACCGGCAAGTGCCAATACAACAGTTGACAACACCAGATACTTCCAGCCAAATGTTTTTAAAGCAGGTTTGGGTTTAAAACGATTGTATAAAAATCCAAGCAAAAACATAAAGGCAATCCACAACAAGGTGGCATACCAATAATCTACAATAAACCGTGCCCACAAGGCTCCCATGTTCTCTTCATTGGAAAACTGCTTAAAAACGCCTGCTGTAGTCCGTTTTAAAGTGAAACGGAAATAAATGGTATCTGCAACATTTAACGCCAGGGCGATGCCATTGGTTATTAAAAACAGCCACTTCAGGCTTTTCTGATACCAACCTGTAAATTTTGCCTTCAAGGGAAGCAAAGAGAAAGCCAGAAAAAGCGAATTTACATATAACAGCGCACTTAAGTCAAACCGAAGGCCACCAACCAGCAAATTTAGAAAGGTTCCTAAGGAGATCTCTCTAAACAAATCGGCATTGAACCAAAAAAAAGTTAACCTGCTGACAGTAAACAACACCATTATCAGCACAAAACGCACGATTAACACACCAAATTCATGAAGGGACCAGCTCTTATTCATTTATTCCTGTTTATTAAATTCAGGATGCAAATTTACAAGAAAAAACTGCCCTTTAAAGAAAAACCTCTCCGGATGTCATCAAATGCCCCGCAGAGGTTAGAAAAAATTTTCTCTCACTGTTTTATTTGCTCTTTCTGGCCTGGTCTCTAATTTGGTCAATCCGTGCCAATACTTCACGCAGACTCTCGGCTGATGAACTCTGACCTTCGGCCTTCTTACCGGCATACCGCCCTTTTTCTTTGGACATGATTGGTTTTTTTTCCTTTTCTTTTTGTGACCTCAGCTCAAAGTTGGTATAAATCCGGGGCTCTGAAAAGCTCTCTACCTGTTCATAATCAAGAAAATCAAGATATCTTAATAATTCCTCAAAAAAAACAGCTTTATCGTCTCTGACTTTTATTCGATAGTGTTTCATATTAACTCCTGTTTTTTTCTGATTTTACGTGGCAGAAAAATAATTATATTTCATACAATAATCTGAACAACAATGTACATACAAATTCTGATACGGCTTTTCCAGATACTTATCATTCAACCCATTCAACAGAAAATGCCATGATTCAAAAACTCTCCTATAGTAAATTTATGACAAAAAAGCAGCAACATCAAGACCTATCATAATTATTTTTTTCCATTATTGTCCGGGGGGAATTGAAAAGAAAAAATGAATACCATTTAAAGGCCCTGCCATTGTGGTCGAAGCAAAGCAATCTCTTTTGTTTGCCGGGTACCAGTGTTTTTTTGTTTAAAATCAACCCTGCGCTAAATAAATATTTTAAAAGAACTGTCGGGCTTGTTGGGGCCGACCTTGGCAGGTAAGCCTAAAAACAATATTGTTTCATCGAAAAATCGTCTGTGGTTGAATCTCACGCGCACAGCAAGTGAGATGAGTTGGGACGATTTCGAGGGA
>NZ_JADQBH010000044.1 GCF_016278715.1 Marinilabilia sp.
TTCCGATCTGGATTCGTGATAACTATTCAAGCGGAGACGGAGGTGCTGTTTATGTTTCTGATAGCAGTCCGAAATTTGGGAATGTGTTGTTTACCAATAACTCTTCCGGCGATGATGGAGGGGCTGTTTATTCTTTAGGAACTGCTGAATATTACAACTGTACCTGGTCTGGCAATTCAGCCAATGGAAGGGGTGGTTCTGTTTATGGAAATGCAACCATTACTAATTCTATTTCCTGGGGAAATTACTCCGGCTTGTATGACAATGAATTCTCAAGTGGTAATAACGTGAGAAATTCTATCTACGAAACCCGTGATGAAATCAATGGAAATGTTTCTGTGGATCCAATGTTCGTGGCTCCCGATAAAAATGACTTTAGGTTGCTTGCCGGTAGTCCGGGTTTGAATACCGGTATTAATGAGGATGTTCCGGAATGGTTGACTTCTGACTGGCTCGGTGCTGTTCGTATTCAGGAAAGTGTTGTGGATGTTGGAATGTCCGAGGGCGGTGTTGTGGCACCGGTATTATTAAGTCCTGAGCACAAATCTTATTTTGACAGTGGAAATAGTTCCATACTTCTTGAGTGGGGATGGCCCAATACTCAACCTTCAAATGTTGAGAGTTATTCGGTTGAATTTAGTTTTAATGGAGCAGAGCCGGTTCTGATGGAATATATTCAGGGCCTGAGTTATACTCTGGCAGGACTTAATCCGGGTTCCGTTGTAGCTTGGCGCGTCTGCAGTGTAGATGCTTCCGGCCGAAAAACATGGTCAGAACAGCATCATTTTTCTGTATTGAGGGGGCATCCGCTTTATGTGACTTCGGGCGGAACCGGAGCAGGAACCTCATGGACGGATGCAATGAACTTGCAGGAAGCTCTTGGGAATGCAGTTGATGGTGATTCCATCTGGGTTGCGGCAGGTACCTATAAACCGACAACGACTATCGACCGGGAGGTCTCTTTTGTGTTGACGGAGAATATAAAGATGTTTGGTGGCTTCGCAGGCACTGAAACTGAGTTTAGTGAGCGAAACCATATCAAAAATAAAACAATTTTGAGTGGAGATATTGGTGTGGAGGATGTGATTACCGACAATAGTTACCATGTTTTATCGGCTGTGGGGGTAACGAAAGAACGGGATGACTGGAGTGCAGTGGTTGATGGGTTTACTATAGAAGATGGTTATGCCGATGGCAGTGGGCATAACAATGGAGGTGGTTTGTATCTCGAATGGGCTTCTCCTCTGTTTGTTAATGTGCATTTCAAAAATAACTATGCCCTTTATGACGGTGGAGCAGTTTATGATGCCGTGGGTAGTCAGGCTGAATTCGGAAATGTACTTTTTACAAACAATACCTGTGATAGTGAAGGAGGTGCTGTTTATGCTAAAAAATATTTCAGGTTTTACAACTGTGTTTGGTTTAAAAACTCCTCCTGGATTGATGGGGGCGCAGCTTATGGACGCAATAGCATTGTTAATTCAATATTTTGGGAAAATTCATCTCAAAACAATTACAACAATGATTTGAGTCGTTCGGAATTGGTTTCCTATACTATTTATGAATCCGGAAACAGCAACAATAACCTGACAGGAAATCCCGAATTTATTGATGCGGATAACGGGGACTTTAGAATAAGAGAAGAAAGTATTGCTCTCAATGCCGGAAGCAATGATGCGCTTCCTGAATGGTTGACTACCGATTACTTTGGTAATTCCAGAATTTTGGCAGATACACTGGATATTGGAATCTCTGAAGGAGCAGTCGTTGGGCCCGTTATAATAAATCCGGAAAACCAATCGGTTCTTCAAATTGAGGACGGAGCGACTGTTGTGCTCAATTGGGGTATGGAAGACAGCGAAGTTGCCTCAACCATTTCGGATTACCAACTGGAGTATGTGGTTGGAGCAGACACAACCCTTGTTGAAAATATTGAAGGTTATGAATACGGTCTTTCCGACCTTGCACCTCTGGATGCTGTCAAGTGGCGGGTAGGATATGTTGATGGTAGTGGTAACACCAATTGGTCAGTCTATGCTTCGTTCGGTATTTATCGTGGACATCCGTTGTTTGTTGTGCCAAATGGTACCGGAGACGGCTCTTCATGGGAGAACGGCATTGATTTGAAAGATGCACTGAGCGTTGCAGTCACTGGAGATTCGCTATGGATTTCGGGCGGGATTTATAAACCTGCGGTTACCACCAACAGAGACTCCTCTTTTGTTATAGATACAAATGTGAAACTGTTTGGTGGATTCTCAGGAGTTGAAACGTTTTTTGAAGAACGTGATATATATAAAAACAAGGTTGTTTTGAGTGGAGATATCGGGGAGCCCGGTGTTGAAGGTGACAACAGTTATCATGTGGTCAGCATTACTGGTTCTCTTGAGCAACCTGTTACAGAGCAAATGATTCTGGATGGCCTGACCATTGAAGGTGGGTTCGCGGATGTCTATGACGACACCGAGGGAGGTGGCTTGATAATAAAAAGCGCTTCCCCGATAATAAAAAATGTTAGGTTCCGGAATAATTATG
>NZ_JADQBH010000295.1 GCF_016278715.1 Marinilabilia sp.
CGACATTCTTCTGCTGGAAACCATCTTTGACACGCTGAATGCCAAAGCCGCTTTATTCGGAATTGGGGAAGTGCTTAAGAAACGTGGTCTGACTGACTTTCCCGTCATGGTATCCGTAACTGTTGCCGATGCCAGCGGACGCACCTTATCGGGACAAACACTTGAAGCTTTTCTCATCTCCATTTCCCACTTCCCGCTATTTTCAATCGGGCTAAATTGTTCTTTTGGAGCAGAGGATCTTCGTTCGTATGTTCAAACACTGGGTGAAAAAACCCCACATTTCATCAGTGCATATCCCAATGCCGGGCTCCCCAACCAATTTGGGGAGTACGATGAGACACCCGACGAGATGGCTCCAAAAATCTTCCAGTACCTGAGTCAGAGTCTGGTAAACATTGTTGGAGGCTGCTGCGGAACAACACCAGAACACATAAAAGCATTTGCCGATTACATCAAAGATGCTCAACCACATATCCCCGGAAAGGTAGAGGTAAAAACCAGACTAAGCGGACTCAACCCCCTGACTATAGATCAATCTACCAATTTTGTAAATATTGGCGAGCGAACCAACGTCGCAGGCTCCAAAAAATTTGCCCGCCTCATCAGGGAAGAAAAATACGAAGAGGCTTTATCCGTAGCTCAGAGTCAGGTTGAAGGAGGGGCCCAGATCATTGATGTTAATATGGATGACGCCATGCTGGATGCTAAAAAGGAGATGGTCACCTTTTTAAATCTGATGGCTGCTGAACCTGACATTGCAGCACTTCCAGTGATGGTGGATTCATCAAAATGGGAAGTACTGGAAGCAGGGCTAAAGTGCATGCAGGGGAAATCGGTGGTTAACTCCATCAGCCTTAAAGAAGGAGAAGAAGCATTTTTGAAGCAGGCCACAGCAATTAAAGAATATGGAGCAGCCGTGGTTGTAATGGCTTTCGATGAAAAAGGACAGGCAGACACTCTGGAGCGCCGTAAAGAGATTTGCCAACGGGCATATAATCTGCTCACTCAGGATGTTGCTTTTCCACCTGAAGACATCATCTTCGACCCCAACATTCTGGCTATCGGAACAGGAATTGAAGAACACAACAACTATGCAATAGACTTTCTCAATGCCACCAGATGGATAAAGGAGAACCTTCCGCATGCCAAAGTTAGCGGAGGCGTCAGTAACCTGTCTTTCTCCTTCCGGGGTAACAATCAGGTTCGGGAAGCCATGCATGCCGCTTTCCTTTATCATGCCATACAGGCAGGAATGGATATGGGTATTGTTAATCCGGGAATGCTTCAAATCTACGATGAGATTCCAGCCGATTTACTGGAGCTGGTAGAAGATGTTGTCCTTAACAGACGACCCGACTCCACCGAGCGCTTAATCGAAAAAGCGGAAGAAATAAAAGACCAGAAAGACTCGGGAACAGAGGTAAAAAAAGACATCTGGCGCGAAAAGCCGTTGGAAGAACGGTTGCACCACAGTCTGATAAAAGGGATTCCTGACTATCTGGAAGAAGACCTTGTGGAAGCCAGAACCAAATATGAATTTGCCCTCGACATCATTGAGCAACCTCTGATGGATGGAATGAACATAGTCGGGGAACTTTTCGGATCAGGAAAAATGTTTCTGCCACAAGTTGTGAAGACTGCCCGGGTGATGAAAAAGGCGGTTGCCTGGCTGGAGCCTTTCATTGAAGAAGAAAAACGAGCCTCTGGCAATGCCAATACAAAAAAAGGAAAAATACTGATGGCAACCGTCAAAGGAGATGTCCACGACATTGGAAAAAACATTGTCGGTGTCATCCTTGCATGTAACAATTATGATGTGGTGGACCTGGGCGTAATGGTTCCTGCCGAAAAAATTCTGAGTGAAGCCATAAAACAAGAAGCCGACATCGTAGGCCTCAGCGGCCTTATTACCCCGTCGCTTGAGGAAATGAGCAATGTGGCTCGTGAAATGGAGCAACGAGGCATGAAGCAACCCCTGCTAATCGGAGGGGCCACTACATCTAAAGTCCATACCGCTGTAAAGATTGACCCACACTATTCCGGACCAGTGATTTATGTGAAGGATGCCTCCATGAGTGCACAAGTGGTGGGGGCTTTACTTTCGCCAAAGGAACACGAAAGGTTCAACAAAAAAACCAGTGAAGAGTACAATAACCTGAGAGAAACCAATAAAAACAAGAAGGCTAAAGAATACCTGAGCATCGGGGATGCCCGTCAAAAGAAATGGCAAACCAACTGGCAGGAAGCTCCGGTAAAAAAACCCAACTTTCTGGGAATAAAAACTTTTCCGGATTATCCTGTTAAAGAAATTATTCCGTTTATCGACTGGACATTCTTTTTTCACGCCTGGCGTCTCACCGGCAGCTACCGTGGCATCGAAAACGTTACAGACAAGGCATCAGAGAGAATTTGGCTTGAGAATTTCAAATCGGACATGGCCAGAGAAAAAGCGGGCGAAGCATTAAAGCTTTGGAATGATGCCCAACAAATGTTGCAGACAATACAAGATAAAAAGATGCTCAGGGCCAACGGCATCATAGGCATCTACCCTGCAAACAGTGTGGGAGATGACGTGGAGGTTTATGCCGGCGAAGAACGTTCAACAGTAGAAACCACCTTCCATTTTCTGCGCGAACAACAAAAAAAACAGGGCAAAGAGGTCTATTACTCATTAGCAGATTTTGTTGCCCCAAAAGAATCAGGAATCGACGACTATATTGGCGGCTTTGCAGTAAGTGCCGGCGAAGGAATCGAGAAATGGATTGCTGAATTCGAAAAAAATCATGATGATTATAATGCCATTCTTTTAAAATCGCTGGCCGACCGACTGGCAGAAGCATTTGCTGAACTGATGCACTTCAGAGTCCGGAAAGAATTCTGGGGTTACAACCCAGAAGAAGAATTCAACTACGAAGACCTGGTACGTGAGCGTTATCGGGGCATCCGACCAGCGTTGGGTTACCCGGCCTGCCCCGACCACAGTGAAAAACGCTTGTTGTTTGACCTGATGAGTGTGGAGCAAAACGCAGGAATCACATTGACTGAGCATTTCAGCATGTACCCCAATGCCTCGGTCAGCGGACTTTACCTTGCACATCCAGATGCCATCTACTTTGGCGTGGGGAAAGTCAAATCGGACCAGGTGGCAGACGTTGCCCGTCGCAAGAAAATGACAGCTGAAGAACTTGAAAAATGGATTCCCACCAATCTGGCCGATAAATAACCCAGGACCTGAATTATCCGTGCCAATGGGAACAGAAAACAGAATCGCGACCGAAGCTGACCTGAGAATTGGGGATGTTTTCACCCCAATTCCCTGGGCTTGGTTTGCCATTGAACGATTCAACATCTTCCAGCAATGGATGGATGGGGCTACTATTTTCGACCCAACCATGGGACAGGCCAATTTACTGGACGCATTAATCCGGTATGGAATTGATAAAGGTCTTCAGACACAGGAAATGCCAATTCAAAAGCTATTTGGCAACGAATTGAACAAAAAGCATTACACATTAGCTCTTAAACGGTTCAGCCAACATTTTGGCATGGATATGTCCCAAAATTTTAGCAACCTGGATATCCTTGAGCTACCACCCAAACCATACGACATCATTTTTGGAAATCCTCCCTGGCAAAATTTCAACGATCTTCCTGCGTCCTACAAAGAGAAAATCAAACCCTATTTTGAAAAGTATAACCTGACAGGAAACAAAAAGAATTTATTACTGGGGCACTCCCGAATCGACCTTGCAGCCCTGATTGTCAAAGCAGCCATCCAAAACTTCCTTTCTCCCCGAGGAGACGCTTACCTTTTCATGCCATTGTCGCTCCTTCTTAACGACGGAGCCCACGAATCGTTTCGCTCCTACACAACAAACACTGCTGCTTTTGCGCCAATTGAAGTATTTGACTTCAACAAAGAAGATGTTTTTAAGAAAATATCCACCCGTTACGGACTGATTCACTTCAGGAAAGGCCAAAAAGCAGAATTCCCCATCAATTATAAAATCCTTAACAATAACAAATGGGAACTGTTTGAAGCTGCCCCCATTACCTCTCCATCGGCTCCGTTAAGCATTTTCAATCAAACACAGTCGAAAGAAATAAACAAGTTTAGCAAGATTGCCTTAAACAAAAAAAATAGTCCTCGACAGGGACTCAATACCTGTGGCGCCAACGACATTTTTTTCTTCAAGGAATGCCAGCAACCGGACAACAAAACCTGCCTGCTCAATAAGAAAGTAAGACTCCCTTCAGAATTCATTTATCCCCTGCTGACCGCATCAAATTTTCGTGAAGAAAAAGCTCCAAAGGCCTGGGTCCTGTTGCCCTACACAAGCGACGGGAGACCCGTTTCCAAAAAGGAAATACACCAATGGCCGGAATTACACCACTACTTGAATCGCATGGCAAATCGCCTTCGGATACGCAAAGGCACCCTTATCAACAGCTGGATTAGCAAAGGCATATGGTGGGCAATGCTGGGCGTTGGGCCCTATAACTTTGCACCCTACAAAATTGTATGGGAAGCCTACGGTCGCAAGCGATTTTCTCCACAAATATTTGACGGCAACTGGCAGGCCAACCAGGCTCTCCAGGCATTTATACCCTGCTATTCGAAAAAAGAAGCAAAAACCATTCTGAAAAAACTTCAAAACCCAATCATCGAAAAAATTCTGCTCTCCTATAAAATGGAAGGCACCATGAACTGGGCGCAACCCGGAAAAATTAAGAAATTGATTGATTTCTTTTAAAAAACACATCAAATTGTAAGCAAATTTAGCAATTAGGTATATTAATTTTAATTTTGCATTCTTGAGTATGCTCCCAAAACGAATTAATATTGTCAAATTCAAGATGCAGGAGATTTTCAGGAGCAACCTCATACTAAAAACCTGAAATTATGCCTACAGTTGCAGAATTGATCAGAAACAGTGATCAGCCCTCATTTTCGTTCGAACTATTGCCCCCGTTGAAAGGCAACAGCATTCGGAAAGTTTTCAACACCATCGACCAACTCAAAGAGTTTAATCCGTTATACATCAACATCACTTCGCATCGCGATGAAGTGGTTTACAAGCCAAATGCAAAAGGCATTAAGGTGCCACATGTTTACCGGAAACGACCGGGAACAGTAGCTGTGGCAGCATCCATTCAGCACAAATACAAAATCCCTGTGGTTCCTCACATGATCTGTAGCGGTTTTACCCGCAGCGAAACAGAATATGCTTTAATAGACCTGAACTTTCTGGGAATTCATGACTTGTTACTCCTACGGGGCGACAACTCTAACCGTCACGACTTCGTTAAGACCAGTGAAGACAGCAACAAATACGCCATTGATTTAATTCGGCAGGTGAGCAATTTAAACAATGGACAGTTTCTGGATGGCACTTTCATGGAGCCATTCGAAACACCTTTCAGTTTTGGAGTGGCCGGCTACCCCGAAAAACACGAAGAAGCCACATGTCTTGAAGCAGACATTCTGCGTCTCAAAGAAAAAGTAGATGCGGGTGGAGAATACATCATCACACAGATGTTCTTCGACAACTCAAAGTTTTTTGAATTTGTTCAAAAATGCAGAGAAGCAGGAATCACGGTCCCAATTGTCCCCGGATTAAAACCCATCAATTATTTAAGTCAGGTAAAAGTCTTGCCCGAAATATTCCATACCCAATTCCCTGAACCGCTTACCCGGGAGCTCCTTAAATGCAGTACCAACGAAGACGTTGCTAAAGTTGGGACCGAATGGGCCATCCACCAATCAAAAGAATTACTGGTCAACGGGTTTAATCTGATTCACTTCTACACCATGATGGCCACCAAATGCGTTTTCGATATAGCTAAACATGTTTATTAAAGAAATACTGAGAGTCGAACTCCCAAAAACTCAGCAACCTTCCCATGTGCTTTGAGCCCAACTCCTACATGGATAAGTTGGTTTAATCCAAAATCGAGGGTGTAATACTGAAACCACAAAGAGTGCGTTGAATGTCCCCGCATCAGGTATAGTCCGGCAGTCTGACCGAAATCAAAACGGCCCAGCAGAAAATGATGACCAGCAATGGCGCTTAATCGCCCGTTGTGCGTCAGAGATGAACCAGCCCTGCTGCTGTCCCACTCCCCCATCATACCGGCCGACCATCCATTGATGCGGGCAAACTGCGAATAATATTCAGCTGTAAGCCCCAGCACAGCAGCCTTACTTTCGCTCTCCTCCGGCTCCTTTAGCCCAGCAATAAACCTCAGAGCGATACCTTTCTCGTTTTTTGAAGCATCATAAGAATCAATTTCAGGAGGTGGAGGTAAATCCTGCAGATCAAGTTTTCGCGCCACACCCATCCCCAGTGTTGTATAATTAAGTCCCAAATTGGGCTGATTAGTACCTCCGTTTGAAATATGCTGAAAATTGGCCACCAATCGCAGCGACCATTTTTCAGAAACGGGATAGTCCAGAGATATTCCCGCCATCAGTGGAAACGCAATGGAAGTACTGTAAACAATATTGTCCGGGTTGCGCAGTTCATCATGAGGGTTATCCAGATAAGTAACCCCCAGTCCCGACCTAATAGCCACATCCGTACCGAAAAAAGAAAAAAGCACGGGTTCCACATAAAAAAGAGCAGATACGCCATTTCCCAGCGCAGCAGCCCCAAAGTTCCAGTAGTTGAGAGATATACCCATTGAAGGATAGCATCGACAAAGCGCATATGCATTGGAAGAGACAAATTTCCAGGAAAAGTCCAATCCGGCTCCATATGGTTGAACACCTCTGAAATGATCAATTTTGGAAGAATGAATCTGCAGTTTTCCGCCTTGTACATATCCGGTCATAAATCGCACAGAGTTCCGCTCCTCAGTCGCCTGTCCGTAGGAGACAAGCGACAGGAACAAAAAAACCAAACAAGACTTTAAAAACTTCATTATCCTTAAAAATATAAAAAACAGACCGAAAAAACCTTCAAAAAATCACTATTTTAGTATTTTATCAACAAACAAACCGAATCGATAAATGGATTACAAAACCGCGCTCAACAAAGCATCTTTACTCTGCTCACGCCAGGAATACTGTCGATCGGATATTCTTAAAAAGCTGGAAAAGTGGAACCTTCCCACCGAAGAGACTGAAAGAATATTACAAAAACTGATGGCGGAAAAGTTTCTTGATGAAGAACGCTACACCACGTTCTACGTACGTGACAAATTCCGCTTCAACAAATGGGGACGTAAAAAAATATGGTGGCAACTCAGGCAAAAAGGAATCGAACAAAGTACCATCAGCAAAGCACTGGAACAAATTGATCCGCAAGAATACCGAAATAAATTACAGGAAATTATCCAGGATAAAATAAAACAGGTAAAAAACAAGGAGCCCATTCAACAAAAAGCAGCTGTAATCCGCAATGCTGTATCGAAAGGATTTGAATACCATGAAATACTGCCGCTTGTGGAACAATTATTGCAGAAGTAGCTTTAATAGTGCCTGCAAGAAAACCGGAGATTTTTCAGTCTGTAATAAGAAAGCCCCAATAACAAGGCTTTCGAAGAATAAACACCTCACTTAAACTCAACAAAAATGACCCGTCGATTTTATCTCATCGCCCTGGTACTTCTCTTGGCCGGAATTTCAGCAGCTCAGGCTGCAAAACCCAAATGGGTAAAAAAGCGCCCATCAGAAAAAGAGTATTACATTGGAATCGGGATGGCCTATAAGAGTCAAAACTCAGGTCTCGACTACGCCAAAAAGGCCAGAGCCGATGCCCTCAGGGAGATGGCTTCAGAAATTGAAGTAAATATTTCTGCAAACTCTCTTTTGCGGCAATTTGAGGACAATTATCGTTTTCAGGAAACTTTCGAATCAGAAATCAGCACTTCTGCTGAGGAAAACTTATCCGGTTATGAGGTGCAGACCTGGGAAAATAAGCGGGAGTACTGGGTTTTAATGCGACTGAACAAAAACGAATATCGCCGGAGAAATGAACTGGACCTGAATATGGCAAAAAAGAGGGCTGCCACCTACCTTCTGGAAGCAAGGCGCCTCAAAGAGAATCAGGAAATAACCGCCTCACTGGCTGCATATTTCAAAGCCATTGAATCGTTGGAAAATCATCTAAGCGATGATTTAGCTTACAGAACTATCGACGGGAATATCAATCTTGGCTCAGACATCGTTCAGGATTTAAGGAGCCTTTTTGGGCAAATCGCTATCACGCCTGAAAATCCGAACTATAATATTTCATTTTCCAAAAGCATGGAAAGCCCCTTGCAAGTGAAAGTTGAATACTTTCTCCCCGACGGAAGAAAAATCCCGGTACACAATTTTCCGTTGCATTTCAGATTCACGGAAGGTGCCGGCGTTCTACAGGAAAAAGTGACCACCAATCCGGGCGGAGAGGTCTCCAGTTATATTCAAAAGCTGGAATCCTCAAGAAAAAAACAGCAGGTAACAGCCGCCTTTGATTACACGGCACTACTTCAAAAAGAAAACATAGAAAGTCCGCTGGTTGCATTCTTCCTGCCACAGGGAACCATCCCCCACACTACATTTAATATTGAACTCCAGAAATCAACCGCATGGTTTGATGCCAACGAGAGCATTTTTGGAAGTCAAACCTCTTCTGCCCCCTTTGCCAACCGGCTGAAATCGCAGCTGAATGAAACTTTTTTTAATTTCACTTTTTCTCCGGAACAGGCAAAATACCATGTGGTTACAAACGCCTATTTCAGAAAAGGGGAAATAAAGAAAGGGAACGGATATGAAGTTTACCTCGTATTTGCCGATCTATACATTTCTGTTTTATCGGCTGATACCCACACAGAGATTTTCAACGGAACCATCTCCGGCATAAAAGGAATGCGACCGGGAGGTTACGATTATGCTCTTCGCGAAGCACGTGAAAAACTGCTGGAGCAATTCAAAGATGAGATTTATCCTCAATTGGAGGGATTGAACTTTTGAGCTTCGCTGAAATGATTCAATACCCCTCGCGGCCGAACAGAATACCAAATTCCCGGAAGAGCTGAAACCCCGGACACCAGAAAGAACAATAAGCTAAGTGCAACAGCAAGGTCCTGCTGTAAATGAAGATATTCGGCTCCCATTAAAAAAGTAAATTCCCGGGCTCCTATGCCACCAAGGGTAATTGGAACAGAGGCCATGATGGCCGACAAAAAGAAAAGAAACAAGTAGTCATCATAATTCCCAGAGTTTTCAACCCCCAAAGCATAAAGAATACAGACTGCAGCGAGCAATTGAATGCCCTGAACCACTACTGACCAGAAACTAATAACAGCGAAAGCCTTGATGAAAAGAGGCAGAACCAACCTCATAAAAAAATAATACACCACCAGAGGTACTGGAATGGCTAACAAGAACCAGAACTTGTATGGAATCGTGTAATCAATAAACTGTACCAGAATCAGCAAAAATGTCACAATAACAGTCAGGCCGGACAGCCGGTCGGCAAAGATAGCCCCCAGAGAACGTTTCACAGGAACTTTCAAATACTGATTGAGGATATAAACTTTAAATCCGTCCCCACCCACTCCTCCGGGAAGAAAAAGATTATAGAAAAGCCCCAACCAGTAAAGCCGGAGGTTGGTTCGCTGCGAAATATGTATAGGAATAACCCGAAAGAGAGTATTTAAACGAAGAGCAGCCGCAACCTGAGAAACCGTATAAACCCCCAAAGCAGCCAGCAGCCACTCAAGTTTTGCCCGCCGCATCGCCGATCCTATTTGAGCAACATCAATTTTTGTTGAGATATACCACAAAATAGCCCCGCTCAAAACAATTTTTGCAGCCAGCTTTATATATTTTATTCCCTTTTTTTTGTCTTCCATATTGGGCAGGTCGCCGAAGCGCTTTACAGCAAATGCATTTTTATTGTCAAAGGGATTGTGCCGAAATGACTTGCCCTTAAAATAGTCAACTTATTTCCTCACAACTCCAAAGAGAAATCAAAAATACAATAAATCATAAAAAAACCCCCACCATTTTATAATTGATGCAGGCATTCAGTCTATTAATTCTTTCTTAGAGCATCATTCGGGCCAAATCTTCTTCAAAAAAGAATTCCTCCTGTCCAAACGCAGGTTTAAGATCATCCATCCATAAAGCACGCCGATCATATTTGGCAAAGAATGGACGACCAACCCAGTCGCTGTTTCGTCCCTGAATAAACTCACAAACAAAAACTTTCTCGCCTTTCACCTCACTCACTCCAACAACACGAACCTTGCCGGGTGTGCAGGACATACTCGGTCCTCTGACCGTGCGTGAAATTCCGCTCACTTTGATATAAGCCTCCCGGAATATTTCCCAGGCTCGTGCCAGAGAAACTCCGAAATACTCCTGAGCACCAGTATCCCGAGCAATAAACATATAATAAGGTATCATGCCCAGTTTTACCTGCTTGCGCCACATCTCGCTCCAGACAGCACTATCGGCATTAATATGATTGAGCAGGGGCGACTGAGAACGAATCTGAGCACCGGTAGCACGAATTCTGGACACGGCCTTTTCCAGAGCCGGGGTTTCCAACTCCCGGTGGTGATTGAAATGTGCCATAAAAGCCAACGATTTTCCGGCTTTGGTCACCTTTTCAAACACCCTCAACACGTCATCAGCATCACTGTCGGTAAGATACCTGTAAGGCCAAAAAGAAAGGGATTTGCTGCCAATTCGTATGGTTTGCAAATTGGGAATATCCGCCTCCAGAAGTTTGGTAATATAGGCATCCAGGATGGAAGCTTTCATCACCATCGGGTCACCACCGGTGAAGAGTATATCAGTAACTTCAGGATGCGCCTTCAGATAGGCTACGACATAATCGATCTGGTTCATTGCAAATTTAAGGTCGTCCATGCCGGTAAACTGGGGCCACCGAAAGCAAAAAGTACAATAAGCATGACAGGTTTGTCCCTGGGTAGGAAAAAAAAGCATGGTTTCATCATATTTGTGCTGAATTCCGGCAAGCTTTTGTCCATTAAGTTCGGGAACATTTTGCGCTTGTCCGGCAGGATGAGGATTCATTTTGTGACGAATAATATTGGCCGCTTTTTTCAATTCAACCCTGTCAGTTTCCTTTCTCAGAACCGAAGCCATATCTCCAAAATCATCAGCATGCAACATTCCTTTTTGGGGAAAATTCAATATAAAAATCGGATCTTCATGGAAATTATCCCAGTCAATAAGTTCATCAACGACGTAATTGTTGGTTTTAAAGGGCAATACATGACCAACCACATCGATATTTTTTAAATCCTGTTCACTAAACTTATCGATTTGGGGAATTTTTCGATAATTATGCAATGAATAGATCTGATATTTCATAGGCATCCAAAGTTTTTATTTATTATTATTTCCAATACTCTGTCGATACACCAACACATCTTTCCAAAACGACAAGACATGCTTCGGGTGCCACACTAATTTCAAAAAACCATAAAGGGCAAGGAGCCCATTAGAGAAAGCTATTTCCGAGGGGTGGGTAAAATCCGTAATTTATCACAAATATACAACTAAAAAGGGGAACAGGCAAACAGAAACCCTGTGTAAGACTGGCCTACAGCAAATTACAAAAAAATCATTTTGCAACTCAGGCTAAATGACTTATAAATTTAACCTTTCAACCCATATAACAGCAAAAACCTCCTGCAGACGGGCAAACAAAGGAGAAAATACACTATCAAATCGAAAGCTACCCCTATTAAACCCCATCAACTCAGGATCTCTTTAAAAGCAATATCATGGGAAGCAACCACGAATAACTTTCTTTGAATGGATGCTGTTTTAATCTTCAAATCTTCAAAGTATTCAGAAAATTCGCTATCCGGTTTTTTCAGACCACACAACACCAGGTCAGCATTTTGAGAGTCTCTGGAGAGTATCTGAAAGAACCCCTCTTCCTCACTGACAAGAATCTTTTTTTTGAATTCCACACGAATAGAGGAAAATAGATTATCAAGGTTTTTTTCTGCCTCCACGGCCGCCTTTTGTGAAGTAACCACCATTTTGATGGTAACCGAGACCTGCTGCCAGTGCGGACTATTCTGCATCATATAGGCCAGCACCATCATCAAACCACCATTGCCTTTGAGCCCGCCCCACCACAAATCCACATTAATTTTATTGCGATCTGGAAGCGGGAGCTCATCCTTGAGAATGATGACATTCTTTCTGGATTGATAAAAATGGTTAATCATCTCTGCATACCCCTGGTGATGGGAGACATCAGTAGTGTCACCCAGCAGGATAGTATTGGGAACCAGAGGCCCCAAACCATAAGCATTACTTAAACACCGCGCTCCTGAAAAAGGATCCTGAGCCCGGATCACACGAACCAGGGAACGAATATTCTTATCGAACAGATAATCCCGGATTTGTTTTTCGTACTGGTATATTTTGTCCTGTGCCACCTTTTCTTCCGGAAGAATGGTAGCAACAGTAAACAGCCCTTTTTCCTGGGCCAGTCCACTGGCAAAATCAATCAAATGCCAGCGTTTCATAGGAGCACCGCTAAACACTAGAATATTGGGACGCCAACTCTTGGGATCGTCCATTGGCTTAACATTCAGCATCACAAAACGGGCAATTTGTAAAAGCATACCATTGCGAACATCACCCCAGGTTGTTTTCAACCGGCGACGCCGGAGCCATATTAAAACTCCCACAATAAAAACTACTGCCAACACCGTCGCGATGGCATGAATCAGAAACATCACCGACAAACAACCAATAGCACCAATCAGTGAAAAACCCCAATGAACCTTAAATTTTGGACGAAAGGAAGGACTCTTCAGAAAATGCTCAATTCCGGCAGTCACATTCAAAATGCCATAAGTTGCCAGAAAAAACATAGTCAATACAGGAGCTATAGCATTCAGATCGCCAAGAATAACACAAACAATCGTAATGATGATGGTAACAATGGTTCCTCCACGCGGTATACCTTCCTCTCCATGTCCGCTGGATAAAAAAGATAATTTTTTAGGCACAACATTATCACGGGTAAGCGCCTGAAGCACTCGCGGAGCTCCTAACAAACTCCCGGCAGCACTCGAAAGAGAGGCACCCCATACACCCAGCAGAATAGCGCCGCCCCATAATGCTATCCGACGCATTATTAATGGATCCGAAACAAGTGTGGATGCATCTGCACGCCCGGCCAAAACAATGGGAAGTACCATATAAATCACATACCCCACTCCAACCGCCATAAAGGTTCCCTTGGGAATGGAGCGGGAGGCATTTTTCAGATCGCCCGACATATTTACACCTGCCATAATTCCGGTTACAGCAGGAAAAAAAACTGCAAACACCTGCCAAAAACCAACCGATTTAGCAGCCGGAACACCCCACATCTCAATGCTGGACTGTTCGATAGATTTTCCTAAAAAGAGCGAAACCAACGACAAGGCAATCACAGCCAGAATAACATATTGAGCTTTAATGGTTGCCTTTGTCGAAAATAAGGCCAGGCCACCCAACGCTAAAGTTGAAACAATGCCAATAATTTTAATATTCAACGACGGAAAAATGGCCACCAGACTTTCCGAGAAACCCATCACATACAAGGCTACTGACAATGTTTGAGCCAGATACAAAGGAATACCCAATGCACCTCCAATCTCAACCCCTAACGAACGGCTAATCATATAATAAGCCCCCCCCGCTTTCACCTGCGTATTGGTAGATATGGAGGCAATTGACAAAGAGGTAAGAAATGTGATGGAAGTCGAAAGTGTTACAATCAGCAAGGTTCCGATAAGACCCACATTGCCCACAACCCAGCCAAATCTTAAATACATGATAACCCCGAGTATTGTCAGTACCGACGGGGTAAAAACGCCACCAAAAGTCCCAAGTTTTTTATTGTTCATCCTTATATCATTTGTCTTTCCAGGTCGTATCAAGCCACAAAGCCTCTTTCGAACCTGAATCCCGGGATTCGTATTTATTTGATAAAAAAACCGCAGCAGAAATCTGCCACGGCCATAAAAATATGAAATGTTTTATTTAATCGGAGTAAGAAAGTCTCACAAAATCTGCATTCTGAAGAAATTCAAGACTCTTTTCAACGCTAACCAAAGGATCGAAGTCATACTTTTCGACTTCAACAATAAGGTAATCAACACCGGCTTTGTCGGCAAGGGCCAGTGAAGATTCGAAATCCATCTCGCCACTGGCTCCAAGTTCTTTTTCATCTTTTACATGAAGTTGCAGAAAACGCCCGGGGTAATTGTTGAAGTAATCCACGGCACTTTTTCCGCCTTCTTTTATCCAGTACAAATCCAATTGGAAAAATACATTTTCAGGATTAGTATTCTGAAGCATAAAGTCGTAAATAACCTCTCCCTCAAGTTCGGCAAATTCACCATCATGGTTGTGATAACCAAAACTAATTCCATTCTCCCGGCATTTCTTCCCTACCTCATTGAAATATTCACAATACTGCTTCAATCCATCCAGTGAGTGGTATCCTTTCTCCCCCATCCATGGCTGAACAATATATTTTACACCGGCAGCTTTATGGGCTTCAATACATTGGTCCCACCAGGCCATAGTCGATTCCCATGAAGATGAATCAGGAAGATCTTGTCCGGTATGAGAACTCAGAAACTCCATCCCACTTTCTTCAACCAGAGATTTAAATTCTGAAGGATCCATTCCGTAAAATTTTCCATCTCCATAACCGGCAGCCTCCACGAAAGAATAACCCATTTCACCAACTTCCTTAACAGTCTCAACCGGTGCTTCTTTCATGGCATCTCTAAGAGAATAGAGCTGAAGTCCTATCTCTTTATTTTTTTGTGTACACATAGCGAATGTTGTTGCAATAAAAATCAACACCATTGGAAAAATTGTTTTCTTCATGTTTTTAAGTTTTAAATGTGTGTATTTGCTTCTTCAAAAGAAACCCAATGTTAAAAATAAGAAAACCAATCAGAATAAAAACACTTAAAATGAACATTTTCATCAAAAAAAGTATGCAAAATTCCAGGAATGTTCTTTTATTTGTATAGAAATAAACCTCATGAAGGATTTTGATTGTCAATGTGGTAAAAGAACCCAATGATTATCTTCAATCTTTCATGAAATGATTAACAAACAAATTTTATTAAAATGAAAACAGGAAAAGTAAAATTCTTTAATGAGACTAAAGGTTTCGGGTTTATTAAAGAAGACGAGTCAGAAAAAGAATATTTTGTACACGCTTCCGGGCTTATCGACAAAGTTAAGGAAGACGATGAAGTTACTTTTGAGCTCGTAGAAGGCCGTAAAGGACTGAACGCTGTAGATGTTAAATTGGGTTAGAATAGTTATATATTTCAACACCAGATTACATTAAGCCTTAAATGAACGGGCGTTTCGAAATCTCGAAACGCCCGTTTTCTTTTATTTTATCAGGTTCCAAGTTTTTGCAAACGACGATGTAAACGGCGGAGTTTAAAGGTCTCAAAATAGCTGATCACTCGTCTCAACAGATCCAGGTACAAGGTAACGTACAACAACGCCACCCCCATCCACACAATCATCATATTAAACACCGGGGTGGAAAATGTCAACGACCCCAGTCGCTTGGAAGGTGCGTAAAAATGAGCTCTTCCCCAATCTCCTTCCGGCTCCATATAACCGGGATGTTTTTTTCTCACAATGCGGCTTGCGGAGAAGACAAATTGTTCAACACTTTTCTTGTTAAGCATGATATCAGACAGCGCCTGGTTGTGATAATTCTCTTTAAGCGCCAATACCGCTTCAGAAGAACCTAGGTCATGGATTAGTTTCTTCATTTTGGCATTGCGCTTCCGGCTCCATTTCTGGTATTCACCATTAAAATTGTCTCTTACCTTTTTCAGAACACGCTCTGCGTTTTGTAACACCTCTTCATTCCATGGTTCGGTCCAGGAAGAAACAGTTGCTGCAGGAACCAAATCAGGAAAACGATCATGCAGCTGACGGAAAGCAATGTAGAGTTTTCCCTGAAATGCAACCTGTTCTTTTAATTCATTGCGCCGTGCCGACCATCTTGCTGCCTCCAGATGATTAAGCAATTCGGGAATAAGTGTGGTTGCATAGTAGGAATTATTACTCATTGCCTGCTCTTCTTCAAAGAAAATAGCATCGTAATCGTTGTTTTTAAACTGATTGACGGCCAGCGCTTCGTATGACCACCTGGAAACCATCACATCGCCAATCAGGGGAACATAAAGCTCACTGGCAATGGATTTATGCAGCTTATCAAAACTGACAATAACACCACTGAACAAGAGGTGAGGCACCAGAATCAGTGGTATCAAAACATAAATGGCTACCACAGAATTCAATCCACTGCTGATATTCAACCCAAGCATATTGGCAAAACAGGCTGTGGAAAACAATATTAGCCAATAGCTCCAGGTTAGGCCTTCTATTTCCAAAATGCTATTTCCTATCAACACGAACATTAGCGATTGAATTGCAGAAATTGCAAAGAGTATCAGCACTTTACTATTCAGAAAACTAAATCGGCTGAGATTCAGAAAAGATTCCCGTTGCAACAATTTCCGATCTTTAATTATCTCTTCGGCACTCACATTCATTCCAATAAACAGAGAAACAACCACTGCCATAAACAAATAAGCAGGAATATTCACATTTTCGGAAAACACATAAACCGAAGGGTCTCCCCCCGAACCTGCCAGATATTTGGTGAAAAAGGAAAGAATCAGAGCCAGGACAGGAGCTTCCAGAATATTAATGAGCATATATTGCCGGTCTTTGAGTTTGGAAAGGCCATCACGCAATGTATAAATCAAAAATTGTTTGCGCCGGTTGGGGATATTATAGAGATTATCGGGCAGAGGTTCTTTTCGATCCAGTTTTCGCTTAACTTTCCACTGAAACTTACTTTCAAAGTTTTCCAGGTAATACCGGTACCACTCTTCAGGTAACACTTTTCGCTTACGAATCAGCTTACCATAAGGGTTGACCATTCGTGCCTCCACAATGCGAAGAACCTGTTCCGATTTCACATTGCCGCAAACATAACATTCACGTTCTTCAGGGTTCACATAGTTGGCCATTTTCTTGAAATAGACAATGGCATCCATCGGATTTCCGTTGAAGATGATGTATCCGCCTTTATCGATCATCAACAGTTTATCCAGCATTTTATACAGATCGGATGAAGGTTGATGAATATTAATAACCACCAGCTTACCTTTCAGTACCTGACGCTTTAACAGGGACATCACTTTTTCAGAGTCCATGGACGAAAGGCCCGAGGTTGGTTCATCAACAAATAAAACAGAGGGCTCACGTATCAGTTCCAAAGCGATATTCAGGCGTTTTCGCTGACCACCGCTCAAAATCTTATTCAGAGGGTTTCCCACAACCAGATCACGGGCTTCTACCAAATCAAAATCCTGGAGGGCATTGTCCACCCGTCTCAGGATTTCTTCACGGCTCTGGTCACTAAAACACAGGCGGGCATTAAAGTAGAGATTCTCAAATACAGTCAGTTCTTCTTTCAGCAAATCGTCCTGTGGCACATACCCGATAACACCCTCCAAATGCTCTTTATCCTCATGCAGGTCAAACCCGTTAATAGAAATAATCCCGTTACTCAGCTTATAGTTTCCATTCAGCACATTCAGCAAAGTGGACTTTCCTGTTCCACTGCCACCCATTATTCCCACCAACTGTCCGGATCGTCCGGTAAAGCTGAAACGATGAATCCCTATCTGATTGTTATTAAATTTATAGGATACATCCACGGCCCTGTAAATAATCCGTGCCTTGTCGATGCGGTGAATAAATTTCTCAGCAACCCTTCCGTAATAAACCGGCGGCATCCGTGAGGTTTTAATGACCGCACCCACGGCAAGAATGTAGGTCCGGTTTTGTTCAACCTTATGACCGTTGAGGTAAAGGTTCCGTGAGCCGGCGTATCTGAAAATAAATGTTTTAGTACTTCGCACCCGCAACACCCAAACAATCACCTGCTGCTTGGGGTTGTAAATGATTTTCACCATGGGGTCGGGGGCATCCTTATCGCCACTAATATAGAGCAGAGAACCTTTATCGTTCACCGCCTCGGGCGTCTCCAAAATAAAAGTTTTCAGATTGTCATAGTCCTGAGAATCGATTTTCAGATTCTCAGCAAGCAAATCCACAAAGTAATGCTCCTCCTCGCTTATGGTATCTTCCTTCTTAAGAAAATCCAATAGCTGCACAAACAAAATAATCTTTGGTTCCTGCTCCAGTTCCTGGTTAATCTGATTACAAATATTCAGTATCCGGCTTTGGTTATCCGACGACTGTTTTTCAATAAGTTCCTGATTATTGCTGTATATGTGGGCATGATACCTGGACAGAAATTCATCAAACTTCTCCAGATACTGTTGAACATATTCGGTATTGAAGTGTCTCCCCAGAAAGTCCTCGACCATGAAACGCGCTCTTCCCGTCTTGCTTTCAGTTTTGATATCGGTGAGCAGTGCAAAGAGCTTCATCAACGACTCCAGCAGAGCTTCACTCATTGTTTGTTCCATTGCAGGCATACTTTAATATATTGAGTTATCCAAAATTGAGTCCACTCCTAAAATGTTCTTTGTTGCCAATATCTTCGTTGCAGACTCAAAGTTCTATCTGATTGGCATTAAGTGGGTGAGTTCTGTTCCGCGACTCTACAGGAATGTGGGAAACAAAATATCTTTAACCCCTTAAAACCAAGCCTTACAGGTGTATTTATCAATAATGTGAAGATACAAAAAAAAACTCGTCAACCCAGAGATTCTCCTGTTACCAGAAGTACCTCAAACAAAAAAGCCATTCCGTTGAAAGCGGAATGGCCATAAACTCGTTAAGAGGCAAACGTTTCGATTATTCCACAAAATCTTTTCTGACTTTCGCAACCTCATCAATAATCATATTCATCTGTTTCTCGGAAATAGCATTGTCTTCAACCATATTGTAGATTTCGGACAATGGGGTCAACTGCTCAATCACAGCGGCAACAGCTGCATCCGACTCATAATTCTTCATCAGTTGAAGAAGCTTGTTCAGAGACGATTTCTGCTCCATCACAATCTTCACCATCTCCTTATTCTGATAAGTATCTTCAGAAATATTGGTGGTTATATAAAGGGCCTCTACCCAGCTACCTGAAAGCACCAGCATACTCACGGCCCCCCGTTGATTGACATTCAGATATTCATAAGTGTTATAGAAAGTATTGGTAATAATCTCCACCAGCTTGTCCTTGTTGTCTTCATTTTGCTCTATTTGGTCAATAATATCTGCAGGCAAAGCACCAGAGATATTTAAAGCATCAATTAATTTCCTGGATGCCTCCATATAGGAAACAATCTGCTGCTTTTGATTGTAGGTACTTGCATAACTCAGGTCGGCACCGTAAACGCCAAGATTCAGAGCCTGCTTGGTTTCGGTCAGATATTTATCCACATTTTCTGCTTGATTCGACAAAGTCAGAATGTAAGAAGCTCCGATGCGGTTGAGCATCTCGGTCACTTCGAAAGTAGTAGGAAGCGGATAGACAAACTCACGAACATCCTGCTCTATTTCTTCCTTATTAATCTTCTGCGAAGTGGCAGTTTTATTCTCATCTTTATTGTCTTTTTTCTGGCCCGACTGGCAGGCTGAAAACACCAATGCTACTGACAAAACAATGGCAATTAATGGTTGGCTAAGCAAATTTCTCATAGTTAATCAGCTTTATTTTGTTTTGTACAAATATACAACACATCCTTAAATTTTTGGACTCTAACCTGAATAATTCACAAATAATCTATCATGATGCCCAATTAGCTGAAAACTACAATAGTTCTAAATGAATTTGATTTGAAAAAATCTCATCTTATCGTTCATCAATTCTCTCCTTGGCAAATTAAATCTACTCCCGGATGTGCCAAAACAAAAAACACCCGGAAGAATTACTTATCTCTGACTATCAATCATTAATCAATTTTATCTGCTCACTCATCACATTTTGAAGATATCCCATAAAAAAAGGAACCTCAAATAAAATCCTCTATTGGTCTTTTGTGTTCTGTTCTGTACATTTGTTAACATTACCTAATTTATTAATCTAAACTTTAAAAATTCAACATTATGAAGAAAATTTACTCTTTAATTGCTTTGGCTTTATGTGTAACTGCCTCATTTGCACAAAATGAAGTTATCATTGCTGATTTCGAGGACGGGACTTCACCTTTATACTCCTGGAACGGCTCAACACTCGAAGTTTTAAGTAATCCATCCTCAAATACGGTCAACTCATCATCCTACGCCTTAAAATTTAACCCTAATAGTTGGAATGAGGCGGCTGCAACATGGAGTGATGCCGGAGACCTGTTCAAACCAAATTACATATCCTATTCAATTGATGTGTATGTACCCAGCTTTCCGGCTGGAACCACCAAGGCAACCATCAAATTACATGGAGATAACAGCATCTCTGACCCAAATGCTGGAGACTATAACCTAGGAATAAAATATGAAAAATACCAGGATATCACAGTTGCAGGTGAGTGGGTCACTCTAACCTATGACATCACAGACAATGAAGTTTTTGATTTTAAACAACTAGCTATTCAATCCGATGCTGCATTTGATATTTTCATTGACAACATTATTTTCGTAAAAGACCCTGCTCTCTCAATTGGAACAGAAATCAATTTTGACACAAATAACATTTTGGTCAATAAAGGGAATATAGTAATAAATGACTGCAACAATAGTAAAGTAGCCATTTATGCACTCTCCGGCGCAAAAGTTTTCAGCCAGGACCATACAGGAGGAAACGTTTCAGTAAACGTAGCCCCCGGATTGTACATCGTGGTGGTGGACAACACCTCAACCAAAGTGGTGGTAAAATAACTCTTGAATAATTCCATGAAAAACGCGGTGCAGGATAAACCTTGCACCGCGTTTTTTTATGTCATGCTTATAGCTTTGCCCCACATAATCTCATTTTGCAGGATAGATTTTGTCTGGGGCATCAAAAAGGATCGTCCGGCTTCAGGTCTGCCGCTTTGCTAGCAAAGAAACCGCCATATCTGATTGCTAAACGGTCATAATGTGGCGGTTCAGAGACCGCCAAACCTGTAAAGGGTTACCTTTTTTTTTTTATGGTTCAATTGCTTTTCTACTCAAAATTAATATCCTTCACCATCAGCTGAAAAGGTTGATGATCTTCATAAAGACTCTCCTCTATAGTATAGCAAATGTTGAAAGGCTGCGATTCCTGAATTTTATTCAAAAGATGCCCCTTTCCAAAAGCGATGCCTTTAATAATTTTTGGGGAAGTACTCTCTATCAGTTCCAGTTTCAGATGTTCTTTCTCTTTACCTACCACTTTACTGGTTCCAAAATCATACACGTTGCGGGTCACAAAAACCGGTTTCAGATTGCCGGGGCCGTAGGGGTGAAAACGTTTCAGATTGCGATAAAACTCCACCGTAATGTCACCCAAACTAATTTCGGCATCCACTTCAATCTGGGGCACCATTTGCTCGGGACGGATAGTATCGGCTACCACACGCTCAAACTTTTCGGTAAAGGCTTGTATATTCTCAGGTCTCAGAGTAAGTCCTGCCGCATAGGTATGTCCTCCAAAATTTTCCAGCAAATCCTGACAGGCTTCGATAGCATGATAAAGGTCGTATCCGTCCACCGACCGGGCTGATCCGGTAATCATCCCCTTGGATTGAGTCAAAACAACGGTTGGACGATAATAATTCTCGGTCAACCGTGAAGCCACAATCCCAATTACGCCCTTGTGCCACTCGGGCTGAAAGAGCACTGTTGTTTTTTTATCCTTTTGTATCTCATTGTTTCCCAGTAATGCCAAGGCTTCACGGGTAATATTTCGGTCCAGATCCTTTCGGGTTTCATTGCACTCATTGATGGTGCGACTCATACCATAAGCTTTATTCTCATCCTCGCTTACCAAAAGGGCCACTGCATCATTTCCTGACTCAATACGCCCTGCAGCATTAATCCGTGGACCAATTTTGAAAATAATATCACTTACGGTCAGCTCCCTGCCCGCCATTCCCGACACACGCATGATGCTTTTCAGCCCGGTTCCGGGATTGGAATTCAGTTTTCGCAGCCCCATATCAGCCAGAATCCGGTTTTCTCCGATAATGGGAACCACATCGGAAGCAATACTAACAACCACCAGGTCGAGATATTGAAACAGATGGTCATTGTCAATATTCTGCTTCACACAAAGAGCTTGCAACAACTTAAAGCCGACGCCACAACCGGAAAGATTTTTTTCTGGATAGGAACAGTCTGCCTGCTTGGGATCCAGGCAGGCCGCAGCCTTAGGCAATGCATCTCCCGGAGTATGATGGTCACAAATAATGAAATCAACCCCCTTTTCCCGGGCATATTCGATCTTTTCGACTGCTTTGATTCCACAATCCAGCGCAATAACAAGCCCGATATGTTCATCAGCAGCCATATCAATGGCCTTATACGAAATACCATATCCCTCTTCATAGCGGTCTGGAATGTAATAACTGATATCAGGATGAATTTTCCGAAGAAAGGAATAAATCAGCGCCACACTGGTGGTTCCATCCACATCGTAGTCGCCATAAACCAGCACTTTCTCCTTTTCGGAGAGCGCCTTTTGAATGCGTTCAACAGCCTTGTGCATATCCTTCATCAAAAAAGGATCATGCAGATCCGAAATGCTGGGATTAAAAAAAGATCTGGCCTCCTCACTATTTCTCACACCACGCAATGCCAGAAGCCGTCCCAATACGGGACCTATATCCTCAAAATCAGATAGTTCGGCTTCAATATCATTTTCTGGATTCTCTTTTATGCTCCATCTTTTTTCCATTTTCACACACTCACATTTGAGATATTAAATTTTCTCAAAAAATAACTTTTTACAAACTATTCCGGCCTTTATATTCCGAAAAGTTATCAACACACAACGGAGAATAAATGCTAATCCATTTCCACTATGCCATAAAACTCAAACCAAAAACCTTTTTCAGGTTATTTTTAAGTCTGGTCCTCACTGCTTCCATATCCACCTCTCCATTCAACTCTTTTTGCATGGAAGTGACCCCCTTGTCAACAAATCCACACGGATTAATATAGTTAAAATACTCCAGGTTGGTATTTACATTCAGGGCAAATCCATGCATGGACACATAACGACTGGCCCGAACCCCAATAGCACAGACCTTTCGTGCCTGCGGGGTATTGGTATCCAGCCAAACCCCTGTTGCTCCCTCCAGCCGTCCTCCCTTTATGCCGTATTCAGCGACAGTTAGTATGATAGCCTCTTCCAGCTTGTGGATATATTCCTTTATCCCAAGCTTCATTTGCTCCAGGTCGAATATCGGATATCCAACAATCTGACCAGGACCGTGATAGGTAATATCTCCACCACGGTTGATTTTATAAAATTGTGCATCGATCTTCTTCAGAAAGTCGTCCTGAATGAGCAGATTGTTGGCCTGACCGCTTTTACCCAGTGTATAAACATGCGGGTGTTCGCAAAAAATCAGATGATGCTCTATTTCCTTTTCGGCTCCCGGATGTTCCCTGTTGAACAGTTTACTATCCACAACGCGAGAAAACTGCTCTTCCTGATAATCCCAGGCTTTCTTGTAATCAATCTCTCCGAGATCTTCAAAAATGGTTAATGACTCATCCATTACTTCAATGCATTAATATGTTTCTCGGCATGATATGAAGAACGAACCAGCGGACCACTCTCCACATATTTAAACCCGCGTTTCAACCCTTCCTCTTTGTAAAAGGCGAATTGCTCCGGCGTAACGTATTCCACCACCTCCAGATGCTTCGGCGACGGCTGAAGATACTGCCCAATGGTCAGCACTTTCACCCCTGCAGCAATCAGATCATCCATAGTTTCAAGCACCTCTTCGGGTTGCTCTCCCAGGCCTAACATAATTCCCGATTTGGGAACTACATCGGTCGAGGCAATGTATTCCAACACCCTAAGACTTAAATCGTATTTGGCTTTACTCCTGATTTGAGGCGTCAGGCGACGTACTGTCTCCAGGTTGTGACTCACAACTTCGGGGGCGGCATCGATGACCTGTTGAATAAGATGCCTGAGACCGTTAAAGTCGGGAATCAGAACTTCCTGCGTAATTCCGGGATTCAACTCTTTCACTTTGCGAATAGTTTCTGCCCAAATACCGGCACCACCGTCTTCCAGATCATCGCGATCAACCGATGTAATTACAGCATGTTTCAGTTTCATAATCTGAATAGAACGGGCAATACGAAACGGTTCCTTAAAGTCTACCGCATCAGGTTTCCCGGTTTTCACATTACAAAACTTACAGGAGCGGGTACAGATATCGCCCAAAATCATAAAAGTAGCCGTTCCATTTCCCCAACATTCGGCCGAGTTGGGACATTTTCCGCTCGTACATATCGTATGAAGCTTATGATCCCGGATGGTTTTATTCATCCAGTGATAATCGCCTGTATTGGGTAATTGAATTTTAAGCCACGCAGGCTTCCTTTTTCGCTCAGATACTATGTTCATTACATTGTCTTTTTTCAACCTCACCAAAATTTCTAATACTGCAAGTTTAATTAAAATGATTTTAAATAACAATGATGGGTTTTTACGATCACCGGTTATATATTGTATGCCAATTGATTGAAAACACTCATTGAAGAATAATAAATAACCAGAGAAGGTTATTCCCAAAAGTCTCTATTGTCAGTTCTTCACTACACCAGGTCATTAATAACTATTCAACCATCGAATGGTAGCAACTAAAAGAATTTCGACGTGGCTGAAAAGAAAACAACTCTTTTAAGAACGGCTCCATCAGATTAAATAAAACAACTTTAAAGTCGAAAAGTTTTATTTAAATCCTCACCTTTTGGCGGAAATAGTAGTTCTACCTATCCGAATCTGAACCATTCTATTAAGACAAATTCTAAGAAGTTAACGGGTTAAGAATTGGTTTTCACAGGTAATCACTATCTTTGTGCTGTTTTTTTCATTTATGGGAGTTGTTTCCACATAAAAAAAGCCGTGAGAATCAGCTTTTTTTGCGTTTGAACTAAACCAAAAAACGAAACAATTTACGGAATATCTTTCCGGCCATCACAGAAGAAAAATTCCACCGAACAAAACAATACGCGAATTAACATGAATCAACTGGAACTGAGCGAACAGGAAATCATCAGACGAGAGAGTTTGAGTGAACTGGAGAAACTGGGAATCAACCCATTCCCGGCAGAAGAATTCTCCGTTACCCACTACAGCGAAGACATCAAAGAAGGTTTTGAAGAGAACCCGGATGCTTTTAAAGAAGTGAGTCTGGCCGGCCGCATCATGGGTCGCCGCATCATGGGAAGCGCATCTTTTGCCGAACTAAAGGACAAAAAGGGACGGATTCAGATTTACCTGCGTCGGGATGACGTTTGCCCGGACGAAGACAAGACTTTGTACAACACCGTATTTAAGAAATTACTGGATATTGGAGATATAATTGGCATTAAAGGTTTTGTGTTCAAAACCCAAATGGGCGAGATTTCAGTTCATGTTACGGCCCTGACGGTTTTGGCAAAGTCATTACGCCCGTTGCCGGTGGTTAAAGAAAAGGACGGAAAAATTTACGATGCATTTACCGACCCGGAACAACGTTATCGTCAGCGCTATGTTGACCTCATTGTAAATGACAACGTGCGCGATACTTTCAGGAAAAGAACCCGCATCATCAATTCCATGCGTGAGTTTTTTAACGCTAAAGATTACCTGGAAGTAGAAACCCCCATTCTAGATC
>NZ_JADQBH010000119.1 GCF_016278715.1 Marinilabilia sp.
CCTCCTTCAGTAATAGGGTTTAGTGTATCGATACAGCGAACGCCCGTTTCCAGCAATTTAAATGGTCTTGGCTTTTCTTTATGGGCTTTGATAGGTACTTTTACCGGCCATTTCTGCACCATGGTCACTGATACCGAATTGCCTTCTTTGTCTTCAATAACGGCGATTTCGTCATCAACGGTATATTCACCTTCACCTGCAACTGATTTAACGGTATAGGTGCCTTCAAGTTTGAACGGTACCATTATGCGGTGAGGCATTCCGTTTTCTTGCACTTCGCCCAACCAGTCACCGGCAATTACTTCAGCCCCTTCTCAGCCAGCGGTTCAAAACTCCATTTCTTTTTACGGTCGAGCGGATCGGTGTAGTCTCCACGTTTCAGGAATACCCCTTCCATTTTGTCCAGATCGTTCTGCAAACCATCGTAGTTGCGCGAGAGCATTCCGGGGCCGAGATTTACTTCCAGCATGTGTCCTTCAAAATCGACCTTGCTGCCGGGGCGTAATCCCCGGGTACTTTCAAATACCTGCACATAGGCCTGTTTTCCGGTCACTTTAATGACTTCTGCCATTAATCGCTCCTGGCCGTGGGAGATGAAGCAAATTTCATTTTGCGCCACCGGGCCGTCCACATCCACCACTACCAGGTTGGCAATGATTCCGGAAACTGTTCCGGTTGTCTTATCGTTTTTTTCCATAGGTCAATGTGTATTCTTCGGGGAATTCAAATCCCGACTTCAATTCACTAAATAATTTTTCAAACATCTCACGGCCTTTTTCCGGATCCAGATGAATCCAGCGCTCTGCAATAAATAACTTTTGTAAAAAAGCCAGTACTTTTTCTACCGTAAAATAGTTGAAGAAAGTAGCTTCTTCAATAAAGTTCCATTTGAGTACGTCGAGTTTGAGTTCGCGGTCGGTGAGATTGTCAATTTCAAAAATCTGAAGAATGTCCTCTATATGTTCCACTTCCGATTTAAGTCCGAAGTCTCTGGAACGGCTTTTTTTGAGCGCATCCGTTACTTCGTCGTTTCCGATGAGTGCCTGCTCATATTTTAGTTCATATTTCCGACCATTGAGAGCGGTCAGCACGTTGGCTGTGTCTTGCTGATATTTGGCCAGCTGCCGGACAAATTCATTGGAATGATTCCGAAGGTGCTCATAGTATTCTGCACTTAACTGGCGGGCTGCGTCCACTCTGCTGTCGGGCGCTTCTTCGTCATGCATGGCAAGTACAAAGTCGGAAAGATAGGTTGGAAATATATCTAAATCTGCCGTGTGGGCCAGTTTTCGATCTGCCAGAGGTTCCATCTCTTCCTTACTGAAGTTTCCTCGCGTGTCCCACTCTTTATCATCTTCAAAAAAGAGATTGAGAAGATTTTCGTGGTCAAACGGGAGATAAAATAATTTCAGTAAAGCATGGTCATTGGGAGCTAACTCGTCTTCCATCATTTCCCTGAAATCGGTAGAGGAAAAAGAGAGTTTCTTCTCCTCGGGTATGAGATCAGGTAATCCGGCAACAAGATAATAGTAACCTTTCGACATGTTTATTTCTTTTCAAAGAGTAATTCGGTAGATTTTGGGCGCAGATAGGTCTTAAAGAAATTGGTGAAATCCTCATCAGTGAAGCTGATGACGTAGCCGCCTTCAGCAGGCCCCACTTTAAAACCAGATTTCATATTCTTGGCAAATGAGAGTTTGAGCCCTTTGTTCAGGTGACTGGCAAGTTGATTTTTGAAATGGTCTTCCATCTCTTTGCGCTGGCTTTCCGGAAGAACCACCTCAAGATCCTTGCTCTCTTTTTTTATCCAGCCGTCAACGACTTTGACCACCAAATCGCCCAGATATTTCTTGTCGGAGAATAACTCTTTGGTTTTGGGCTCAATGGCCTCCAGGGTTACCAGTTTCGAGATGTCTTGCTTTAGGGCAGCCATAGATTGTTCAAGAGCCATCTTCATTTCCGATTCTATGTGTTTTTTTGTTTCCCCGGCTTTCTTTTCCGCCTCCTCTAATTTTTGCTCAGCTTTCTTTTTGGCCTCTTTTTCTATGGCCGATGCCTTTTCTCGTGCCTCTTTTAGAATGGCTTCTGCCTCCTTGTTTGCTTTCTGGACCCCCTCGTTATAAATCTTTTCGGTTAGGTCCTGAAGTTTTTTGGTCATAGTTTCAAATTTTATGGTGAAGAAACGACTTTTGTTCTGATTTTTAATTCCTCTAAAATAGGATATTTACCAATATCAAACAAACCCGTCTAATAGGGGTATTTTTGGTTTTTCATGTAAGGGTAATTGGTAAGTGTTTGCGCGATAAGCATTTGCAAGGAGCAGGATTGCTGGATATGTAAAGGTAAGCATTTAATGCAAATTTACTGAGGTGTCGGAAATTGAAGCTGAATTGATTCTTCCAACTTTGGATATGAAAAACGCCTTATACCGGGAGTTGGCATAAGGCGCTTCTTGTTTTTTGAAATAATGAAATTTTACAAAACCTTAACAAAAATTCAAGGAATTAAGAGGTTCCGATTTTCACATACTTAATGCGTATTTTTGGTGCAGGTGTTTCCTGATTGGTCGAATTTTTCAGGAGAACTTTCCAAGGATAAGATGCCGGATCGGGAGTGGAAATATAATAAGGGCCCCGCAAATCTTCCTTTTCAATCATCATTCTGAACGATTCCTGGTACATTCTGAAAGTATAAGTGCCGGTCTCTTTGTTGTAATCGCCACCTGAAAAGGCTGGCGACCATTTGCTGGTGTCTGTTAGGCTGTAATAGTATTTGGGCTGCAGGTATTGGTCATTTTCTTTTTTATAGAGTCTTAATGCCTGTGAAGCCGGAGAGAAAAAGGCTTCATCTGCATACTGGGCCACAGTGTCTGCTTCGAAAATAAAATCCACCGCACTAATGCCATAATACTCGCCGTTTTCTTCTGTTTTTATTTTTTCTTCCCAGTAGGTGAAAAGGTTTATTTGTTCGCCTTCTTCATTGAGCACGTTTACATCATTAAAGTCAATCTCAACCATGCTGCCCGTCATTCCCTGAACTACGAGGTGTTCAGTTTCCGGATCGTTAAAAGTAATTTTATTCTGAGTATCGTGACTGAAACGATTAATGCGAACGCACTCAAGATTGATGGGGAAAGTATAAGAGGTATGAATTGTCGTATCCACCTCATTCGCATTATCGGTGGTGTCAATTACATTGTATGAATAATACATCCTCATGTTTGAAAGCGCATCGGTAAGACTAAATTCAACCAATGAACCCTGGGACTCTGCGTCGGCAAGAGTGGATTTGATAAATAATCCTCCAAAAACTTCTCTGAACATCTTGCGGTCAACCATAATAGAATCAGGGAGATTGAAAACCTCGGTGGCCAGCGCATCGTCCAGTTTAAATTGCCATTGATTGGTGTATTTGTTTGCTACCCAGGTGGTATCTGCCAATCCGTCATTTGCGCTTTGAATGACAGAGGCTAAGGGAGTTTCGTCATATAAGCCCTCTACGGGCATGTCAGAATAATACGTATTTGTCATCGATAAAGGACTGTTGAAGCGATGAATGCTCACTTGGTGTTTTGCATCCTCATCACCTATCCACCACTCTTTTACATAGGCCAGATTGAGTACAAGAGAATCCACATAATACTCTCTCACTTCACTGCTTTTGTTAAGACTGCCAATCCTCTCTCCCAGGTTAATTTCGGTAATAAAAGATGCTTCGGTATTTCCCGTAAAAGGATCATTTAAAGTGCCCAGAATGGCATAACTGGCATCGTTTGACTGTAATTTGACCGGATTATAGTTTTGGCCCTTCAGGAATGAAACTTCATCGGTTCCGGTAAAGAGATCTTCTGTGGGCAGAACATCCAGCCCCAGGGTTCCTGATTCATCTTTACAGGACGAAAAAAAAGCAAGTGTTGCCAGAATGAGGGGCAGATATTGCCGGAGACTTCTTTTGTTCAGCATAAAAATCCAGTCTGTTTTGATCGTTTTAATTAATCAGATATTACAATTGATCGTAAAACTCGTTGTAAGCATCCATGTATTTGTCTTCGGTCTGATATTCAAGAAAGGGTTTGCCGGAATCTTTTATGTACTGTTCAATCTCCGGGTTGATGTTTTCTGATCCTTTAATGATACCATCTGAATTGTCAATTGCCAGCTTTGTGAGATTAACAAAATTAGCGGGTTCAAGAACCTTCAGATCAGCATCCGAAATGCCTTCGAGTTTTGCTTTTTCCTTGATTTTGGAATCCAGGTCGTTACTGAAATCATCATCAAAAACAGAATAAACGACTTTCGACCCTGTGAAATAAGGGTCGTCATTCATTGTTTTCTTGATGTACAGTGGTGCCAGGGCAGTAAACCAACCCTGACAGTGAACTACATTCGGTGCCCATCTAAGTTTTTTGGTCGTTTCCAATACTCCGCGGGCAAAAAAGATAATGCGTTCATCGTTATCTTCAAATTCCTTGCCATCATCGTCTACAATGGTGTTTTTTCTTGAAAAATAATCTTCATTGTCGATAAAATAAACCTGCATGCGGGCTGCTTGTATAGAAGCTACCTTGATGATCAGCGGGTGGTCGGTGTCGTCAATGATCAGGTTCATGCCCGAAAGACGTATTACTTCATGAAGTTGATTGCGTCGTTCATTGATGTTGCCAAAACGTGGCATGAATGTTCTGATTTGTTTTCCTCTTTCCTGAATTCCCTGAGGTAAGCTCCTGCAAAGTACCGACATTGAGTTTTCGGGCAGGTACGGGGTAATTTCCTGTGAGATGAACAAGACCTTGTTATTTTCCATTTTTTCAAGGATATATTAAGATAAATATTTTACAAAAGTACAAAAAATATGCTATCCCCCCAAAGTTGTTTATTGTGTATGATTCGCTTTTGTGTTGGTTTTCAGTGAAACACGGTTTAATTTTATCGTGGTTGAAGCCCGGGGATTGTTTTGTGCTTTTTTAGGTTGATAATTATTATTTAATTTGCCTCGTTTTTTGAAAACCTTCCCGGTTTAGACTTTTATCTTTTCGGGATAGAAATTAAATGAGGTGGATTATTGAATGTTATGGAACTGATAAAAACAAGGCAGGAACTGGATGACCGAAGAAGTCAGCTCAGAAAGGAAAACAAATCAGTAGGTTTTGTGCCAACTATGGGGGCTTTACATCAGGGGCATTTGTCGTTGGTCGAAGCTGCCGGAAAGCATTGTGATGTGGTGGTGGTTAGTATATTTGTAAACCCCACACAATTTAATGACCCCGGTGACCTTGAGCGGTACCCCAGAGACTTGGAGAAAGACATGCAACTTTTGGAAAATACACCGTGTGAACTTCTGTTCGCCCCATCTGTTAAGGAAGTATATCCGGAGTCTGATACCAGAACTTTTGATTTTGGACAATTGGACAGGGTGATGGAAGGGAAGCATCGGCCGGGGCATTTCAACGGAGTTGCACAGGTGGTGAGCAGGCTTTTTGAAATGGTGGGGCCACATAAGGCTTTTTTCGGACAGAAAGATTTTCAACAACTGGCTATTATTCGCGAAATGGTACGTCAGATGAATTTTGGTACTGAAATTGTTGCATGTTCCATTATTCGGGAGCCCGACGGCCTTGCTATGAGCAGCAGGAACACTCTTTTAACAAAAAAACACAGAAAAAGTGCTCCGCTGATAGCCAAAACTTTATCGGAATCTTGTAATTTTGTGCCGTCAAAAAGTGTTGCCGATACAAAAGCATTTGTTCTCAAGCACATTGAACAGGATGAAAACCTGATTCCTGAGTATTTTGAAATCGTGAATGGGGATACTCTGCAATCGGTTGACAGCTGGGAGGAAAGCCCTTATATTGTTGGGTGTATTGCTGTTTTTGCAGGAAATGTAAGGTTGATTGACAATATTATTTATAAAAACTGCGCTAAATGAGATGGGCTTTACCGAAGCTCATTTATTAAGTGTTCTTGACTATGAAAAAGGTGTTTTAAACTGATTAATTCATAAAGTTTTTGTTATGAGATGTTCAAATATCATGAAATACAGCAACCGCAAATAAAATTGGAGAAGGAAATAATGAATTATTTTCAATCCAGTCTTATAGAGGACGGTTGTATCTGGTAGGTAATTGGACATCGGAATAGATAATTTGCGAATTATTCAGGCTAAATTCTTTCAATAAAGGTTGAAGGTGGAAACACCGGTTTTGGAAAATGAGTGAAAAATTGGTATTTTTCTGATTAAGGGGATGGTTGTTTATTTCCGACAGTGGAAGATAAATTTCCATTTTGACCCGATTAAGTAAACTGAATTCAGATGAACGTTGAGGTTGTTAAATCTAAACTGCACAATGTAACGGTTACCGAAGCCAATCTTAATTATGTTGGCAGCATTACCATCGATGCCGAATTGATGGAGGCTTCCAATATTATTGAGAATGAGAAGGTTCAGGTGGTGAATAATAATAATGGAGAGCGCCTGGAAACCTATGTAATCAAAGGTGAGCCCGGTTCAGGAGTGATTTGCCTGAACGGTGCTGCTGCCCGAAAAGTGGCTGTTGGTGATATTGTTATTATTATCACTTATGCTTCTATGCCGTTCGAAGAGGCTAAAGCTTATAAGCCTGTGTTCATCTTTCCGGACACGGCAACCAATAAGCTGATTTGAGTGTTTAATCTTTTTTTAGAATATGTAACCCCGGGGAACCGGGGTTTTTTATTTTAATCAGTGGATGCCGGGAAAATTGTATTTCTGAAATGTAAGGGAAAATCTTTAAGTTTGTTAAAAACTAAATGAAGCATGGCCAAAACTAAAACCGTTTTTGTTTGTCAAAATTGTGGTGCTGAATCGCCCAAATGGGTGGGCAAATGTTATGCTTGTGGCGAATGGAATACTTATGTGGAAGAGATTTCCATTACCGGAAGAACAAAAGACAGGCGTTTGTCGCTCTCGCTTGGAAATGACAAGCAAAAACCGGTGGCGGTTTCTTCTGTTACCGTGAATGATATTCCCCGAATCGATACCGGAATTGTCGAACTCAACAGAGTACTAGGAGGAGGAATGGTTCCTGGTTCTCTGGTACTTCTTGGGGGGGAGCCGGGCATCGGAAAATCTACACTGGTGTTGCAGATGGCCATGAAGCTCAATAGCAGGAAAATTTTGTATGTTTCAGGCGAAGAAAGTCCTCAGCAGATTAAGCTTCGTGCTGACAGGTTAAGCGATTTGAATGGTGATCATTGTTTGTTGGTAGGAGAAACTTCCCTTGAGCAGATTTTGGTGCACATAGAAAATGAAAATCCGGGCTTTGTGGTTATTGACAGTATTCAGACTATGGAACGGGAAACTATTGAGTCGGCCCCGGGGAGTGTTTCTCAAATCCGGGAGTGTACTGCATCTATTCTAAAAGTAGCTAAAGAGAAAAATATACCGGTGCTGTTGATCGGACACATCAATAAGGAAGGTAATCTGGCCGGACCAAAAGTTCTGGAGCATATTGTAGATGTGGTTCTGCAGTTTGAGGGGGACCGGCAGTACATGTATCGAATTCTGAGGGCGGTCAAGAATCGTTTTGGTTCTACTTCTGAGATCGGGATTTTTGAGATGCAAAGTGATGGGCTTAGAGAGGTGAGTAACCCTTCTGAGATGCTGTTGGCCCAGCATGAGGAGGATATGAGTGGTATTGCCATTTCGGCAGCCATGGAAGGTATCCGCCCTTTTATGATAGAAGTACAGGCCTTGGCAAGCACTGCAGCCTATGGAACCCCGCAGCGTTCTTCCACAGGTTTCGATCTTAGAAGATTGAATATGTTGCTTGCAGTTCTGGAGAAGCGTGCCGGCTTCAAACTGGCGGCAAAAGATGTGTTTCTGAATATTGCAGGAGGACTTAAGGTTAGCGATCCAGCTATTGATTTGGCTGTAGTGACCTCTGTTTTATCCTCCAATACGGATTTAACTGTTCCTCGTGGGGTTTGCCTGACCGGGGAAGTAGGATTGTCAGGAGAAATCAGACCTGTAACCCGGATAGAGCAACGCGTGAGCGAAGCGGAAAAACTGGGGTTTAAATCCATCGTTGTGCCCCGCTATAACAGGGGCTTTAACCCGGATAATTATGGCATTAAGGTGGTGCAGGCCTCCAAAATAGAGGAGGCCTTCCGTTTTCTTTTTACGTAATGATTAAAAGAATTCATCCTGAGGGACAATGGTGTCCCCGCCCTCAAGTGGCTCCTCTCCGGCAGTAATGTTTTCGTCCGGGCAATTAAGATTGATGTTGAAGTTCACCGGTTCCTCAAAAGTATCTTCCTGTGTGATTGGAATTTCTTCGTTAGCGTAAACTTCTTTCATGTAAAGCGCCCATACAGGCAAAGCGGTATTGGCACCCTGGCCCAAATGGATGTTGTCGAAATGAATGTCCCGGTCTTCTCCTCCGACCCAGACACCTGTAACCAGGTTCGGGGTAATTCCCATAAACCATCCATCAGAGTGATTCTGGGTAGTGCCCGTCTTTCCTCCTATCTGAGCATCAAACTGATATCTGAACCGAAGTCTTATGCCGGTCCCCTGGTTCACAACCCCTTCCAAAAGATTGATCATCAGATAGGCCGTTTCTTCACTAATAACCTCCTTTTTTCGGGGTGAAAAATTTCCAATAACATTTCCATAACGATCTTCGATTCGGGTCACCATTAATGGTTCCACATGCACCCCTTTGTTGGCATAGGTACAATATCCGGCAACCAGTTCATCCAGTCCAAACTCGGGAACTCCCAGCACGATAGATGGTACCGGATCCATAGGACTTTGAATGCCCAAATCATGAATGATACTGACTACGGCCTCAGGATTGAACTGTTTCAATATCCATGCAGTAATGTTGTTGTTCGAGTTGGCCAAACCCCACTTTAAGGAGACCATTTCACCTTCTCTGGTGGAGCTTGAGTTTCGGGGCGTCCAGGTTTGCCCGGTAATCAGATTAAAAGTTTGGGGAATGTTTGGGGCCATATCGCATGGCGTTAAGCCTTCCTGCATGGCAAGTGTGTAAACAAAAGGTTTTATCGTAGAACCCACCTGACGTTTCCCCTGAGATACCATGTCGTACTTAAAATGTTGGTAGTTAGGGCCACCTATGTAGGCTTTCACATGGCCCGACTGCGGATCTATAGATAATAAACTTGCCCTTAAAAAGGACTTGTAATAATGGAGGGAATCTAGAGGAGACATCACCGTATCTACATTGCCCTGCCAGGTGAAAACCTCCATCTCAACGGGTTCTTTAAATGCCTGCCGGATCGAATCTTCTGAAAAGCCTGCCCTCTGCAAATTCCGGTATCGGTCGGAGTTCTTCATTGCCCGGGTGATGATACTTTCATACTGTTCCTGTGATATCCTATTTGAAAAAGGGGCTCTGGTGCGACCTTCTTTTTCTTTGAAAAACTGAGGTTGAATTTCTTCTCCGATATGTTGCTTAACTGCATTTTCTGCATAAATCTGAAGACGGCTGTCGATAGTTGTATAGATTTTAAGCCCGTCGCTGTAGATGTTGTATTTTGTTCCGTCGGCTTTCAGATTTTTGTTGGTCCACCCAAAAAGGGGATCTTCCAACCAGGCAATACTATCTTCAATAAATTGCTGTTCCTGCCATGAAGAATAATTCTCTCTTTCAGGTTTTTCAGCTGCAAGTTTTAATCTTAGATGCTCTCTAAAGTAAGGGGCAAGTCCATGAATGTGGTCATCGCGCTGAAACTGAATGTTTAACGGAACGGTTTTCAGGCTGTCAAAGTCTTCCTGCGTGATATGGTTAGCCTTGCGCATCTGAGAAAGTACAATATTGCGTCTGTTTTGTGTGATGTCCGGTCTTCTCAATGGGTTGTAGAGCGAAGGATTTTGCAACATGCCAATCAATGTGGCGGCTTCTTCAACTCTGATGGAATCCATTGATTTACTGAAAAACGTGTGGGCCGCAGATTCAATCCCATAAGCTCCATAAATGAAGGGGGCTTTGTTGAGATACATAGTCAGAATTTCCTGTTTGGTATAGCTGCGTTCCAACTTCACTGCTATCACCCATTCTTTTAGTTTCTGAAGACTTCTTTGCCATAAATTTCTGGCAGGGTCATGAAACAGCAGTTTTGCCAGCTGCTGGGTAATGGTACTACCACCTCCGGAACTTTCCTCACCCATGATGATGGTCCGGAAAAGTACCCTGGCCAATCCCCGGGGATCTATTCCCGAATGCTTGTAGAATCTGATGTCTTCGGTGGATATTAGTGCATTAATAACATTTTCGTTGAGTTCTTCGTAAGTAACGTTGGTTCTGTTTTCATGAAAAAACTTTCCCAGAACTTCCTGATCCGAAGAGTAAAGGATTGTGGCAAGACTGCTTTTTGGGTTTTCCAGTTCTTCAAAACTGGGCATGAAACCTAAGGCACCTTTGGAAATCATGAAGAAGAGAAGAGCCACCACCAGCACAGTTCCAATGAGAATGCCGTATAACCAGCGTAAAGCCTTTTTAAATAGATCTTGTTCCATCAGATATTTAATTATTTATTCTGAAGTAATACCAGGTTGAGCCGTATTGCTTACAAAATTTATTCCGTTTTTATTGAGTGTAAAAGTACGAAAAAAGACGGAATCATATAGTAGAGTAATGAGCATGGGGCTTCAATTTTTAAATTCGCTACAAAACCTGATCCGAATTTTTATCGGGAAGGATATCAATGAAAGACCGCCAGGTTCTTCCGAAGCATCGGAAACTAATAATCTGGAATAGTTTTATACTGAGGAAACGGGCATGGCAAAGGTTGCAACAACATGAACATGTATAAATCTCTCATGCGACTTCCTTAAGGTCTGGAAAATTAATTATATGCTGATGAAATATTTATTTTTGATTAAGTTGCCTGTAAATCAAGTGTATAGATTGCCTTTTGCTTAGGGGTCGGTTAATTAAGCTTGATTGCTGTTAACAATATTTTATAAATTTGGCCCCAAGTTTTATTATAATATATCGCATTAGAACCAAATAATCGAAGATGGCGAAAAAAGAGAAGACAACCCAAGAGAACCTAGTTATTGTAGAGTCGCCTGCAAAGGCCAAGACCATTGAGAAGTTTTTAGGAAAGGATTTTTTGGTGAAATCGAGTTTTGGTCATATACGTGATTTGGCGAAGAAAGATTTTGGAATTGATTTGAAAAATAATTACCAGCCACAATATGTGGTGTCGGAAGATAAAAAGGAGGTGGTTAGAGAATTGAAGGCTTTGGCAAAAGGCGTTCGCACAGTATGGCTTGCTTCCGATGAAGACCGTGAAGGAGAGGCTATAGCCTGGCACCTTAGCGAAGTTCTGGAGTTGTCGCAAGATAAAACCCGGAGAATTGTATTCCATGAAATCACGAAGGATGCTATTCTCAGAGCTATTGAATCGCCCCGGGATATCGATAACAATCTTGTAAATGCTCAGCAGGCAAGAAGAGTGTTGGATCGGTTGGTGGGATTCGAGCTTTCTCCGGTTTTGTGGAAAAAAGTTAAACCTTCTTTGTCCGCTGGTCGCGTTCAGTCTGTTGCTGTTAGGCTTCTGGTTGAAAGAGAGAGAGAGATTTTTGATTTTAAAGCGGAGTCAGCATTCCGTGTCTCTGCTATATTTATCATTAGCGACGGCGATAAAAAAAGTGACTTTAAGGCTGAATTGAATCATCGGTTTAAAACAGCGGAGGAAGCAAAGGATTTTCTGAATATTTGTGCGGATGCTGAATTTGGGGTGAACTCGGTTGTTAAAAAACCAACAACCAAAACTCCGGCTGCCCCTTTTACAACCTCCACTCTTCAACAAGAGGCTGCACGCAAACTTGGATTCAGCGTAGGGCAAACAATGTCTGTTGCACAAAGACTCTATGAGGCCGGAAAAATTACGTATATGAGAACTGATTCGGTTAATCTGGCGAAATCGGCTGTTAGTGCTGTGGCTTCGTCAATAGAATCGGAGTTCGGCGAGGAGTACGTTAAAGTTCGTCAGTATAAGACAAAATCCAAGGGTGCTCAGGAGGCTCACGAGGCTATTCGCCCCACCTATCCGGATAAAGCGAAGGTGTCGGGTTCGGCACAGGAACAGAAATTGTACGAATTAATCTACAAGCGTACGAAAGCATCTCAAATGAGTGATGCGTTAATCGAGAAGACTACCGTAAACATCAGTGTGAATAATGAAAAATATCAGTTTGTAGCCACAGGTGAGGTGGTAAAGTTTGATGGTTTTCTGAAAGTATATATTGAATCATCGGATCAGGAGGAAGATGAAGAATCGGCAACCTTTTTGCCTGCTATGAAAGAGAATGATGTGGTTTCGCTTAAAAAGCTGGAATCGCGTCAGCGTTTTTCCCAAAAACCACCAAGGTATTCCGAAGCAAGTCTGGTTCGGAAACTGGAAGAGTTGGGTATTGGACGTCCTTCAACTTATGCACCAACCATTAGTACCATTCAACAACGTGGATATGTGGTGAAAGAAGACAGGCCCGGTACGCCCAGACCTTACCAGCTTCTTTGGCTGGAAAAAGGAGCTGTTAGGCAGGAAGAGAAGACTGAGATGGCCAATGCAGAGAGAAATAAACTCTTTCCCACTGATATTGCAATGGTTGTTAATGATTTTCTTATCAGCTATTTCCCTAATGTGGTTAGTTATGACTTTACCGCAAGAGTGGAACAGGAGTTTGATGAGATAGCTCTGGGGAATATTGAATGGCAGAAGGCTATCGATGAGTTCTATAAGCCATTTCACAATCAGGTGGAAGAAACTCTTGAAAAATCAGATCGTACCACCGGAGAAAGGATTCTTGGAACCGATCCAAAAACGGGCAAACCGATTAGCGTTAGAATTGGACGATTTGGTCCGATGGCACAATTGGGCAGTTCCGATGATGAGGAGAAGCCGCGTTATGCGCCACTAACACGGGAACAACATCTTGAAACCATTACTTTGGAAGATGCACTTAAATTATTTGATCTTCCCCGGGATCTTGGCGTTTATGAAGACAAAAAAGTGGTTGTGGGGGTTGGTCGCTTTGGCCCTTATGTGAGACACGACGGCAAGTTTGCTTCACTCAAAAAAGGGCTCGATGACCCTATGAGTATTGATTTGGACAGAGCTATTGAACTTATTGAAGAGAAACGCGAACGAGACAATAAAAAAACCATAAAGACGTTTGAAGAAGACAAGGATATTCAAGTCCTTAATGGTCGTTGGGGACCTTACATTAGTTACAAAAAGAAGAATTATAAGATTCCCAAAGATACAGAAGCCGCTTCTTTGAGCTTGGATGATTGTTTGAAGCTTGTAGAATCAGGGGACAAAACCAAAAATACAAAGAAGGGTAAAGGAATGAAGTCAACCAGTACAAAAAAGTCAACGAAAAGTACTTCGTCGGTCAAGAAAAAGAGTTCTGCTGCTTCTAAATCCAAAAGTAAAACAAAATAGTTTTCTGCCTGTCTGCGAAACAGGATTAAGAAAAAACCAGAAAGAGCCGGAGTGGATGTTAATAACTATATTGAACCTGTAAAGCCTAACTGGATTTCCTATCCGGGAATTTCGGATGACGAAACCGTTGGGAAACAGATAGGCTGGTTTGACGGAACTGCTGACTGGTTGAGGAATGAAAAATTTGATATTGCTATTCTTGGAGTGCCTGAGGTTCGAAATAGTCTTAGATCTGTGTCGGATAGAGCACCTGACCTCATTCGCAGATGGTTGTATGGGATGAGAGCTGTCTCCTCAGGCGAGAGGATAGCAGATTTGGGAAATGTTAAGGGCAACAGTCTTAATGATCGCTACTTTGCAGTTAATGAGGTGGTAACTTATCTGGAACAGAGAGGCGTTGTTGTATTGGTACTTGGCGGATCGCAGGACCTGACTGTTCCGATCTGCGGTTTTTGCCTTAAAAAAGAAAGAGGACTGAATTTGGCGGTGGTGGATGCATTTATTGATGTTCATCCACGAAACGAAGATTATTCAGAAAGTGCTTTTTTGAATAAACTGGTTGCCGATTTTGGAGCGAAGAATATAGAAGATATTAATATTTTGGGCTGTCAGACTTATTATTGCAGTGAAGAGCAGGAGCAGTTTTTGGCGAACAATCATTTTCGTCTGGTACGGTTAAAAGATCTCCGGGATGAAAAAATTGGCTCTGTGGAAGTTTTGCTTCGACAAACAGAGGTGGTGAGTTTTGACTTTTCTGCGATAAAAGCGCAGCCGGTTTTACCAGAGGAGAATTCCATGCCAAACGGATTTTCTGAACAGGAAGCATGCAGGATCTTTTGGTATGTGGGGGCTTCCGATGGTTTAAAAATTGCAGGCCTTTTTAATTTTCCTCCGCCAAAAAAGGATGGAAGCAATCAGGGGCCCCTGGCAGCACAAATGTGTTGGCATTTCCTGGAGGGACGCAGCGCACGGAGTGGAGATTATCCGGTAAGACCAATTCATGATTATGAGTTAAAGGTTGTTTACATCGATGAGTTCGACACGACCTTGAAATTTTTTCACAATCCGGAGAATAACCGATGGTGGATTATGGCTCCTTCTGAAGGGGGTGAGCGGCTGGTATCTTGTGAGGAAACGGATTATCAAACGGCCATAAACAAAGAACTGCCAGCTTTGTGGTGGCACTATTTTATTAAAAATAAAGAGAATGGAAATAAATAAAGGATTAATTTTAGTTTCTCATTGAAAAACGAAACCTTTACCTTCCAAATATAGTATATGGATTTAGCATTTTGCGTAGATAATATACGTTCTGTTGATGTTTGCAAGGGCCAGTTGATTAAGCGTTTATTGGTTTTGCGAGGAGTTAGGGGTAAAGCTGTTTCCCCTATTTTTAACAAAATAAAAAGTAGGAGTTTTGTTTTTTTTCTTTTATTTTGCATTTCCTCGGGACTTTACGCCCAGTTTGACCCCATGTTTAGTCAGAACATGTTTAATCCGCTAAATTCAAATCCCGGATATGCCGGGAATAGTGGGAAAATGAACGTGGTTTTGATGAATCGAAATCAATGGACGGGTTTGGAAGGCGCACCAGTTACAACGGTGGCAGGTGCTGATGCAGCCCTTAATATATTTGGGAAAAAAGCAGGGGTTGGACTTGAGGTGATGAACGATGACATAGGCCTTTTTAACAACTTGATGATAAGGCTTTCTCTTGCCCGCCGTTATTTGTTGGGCGAAGGAGAATTAGGTGTTGGAATTTCAGCCGGCATCCTTAGTCAGAGTTTTGATGGTACGGGAACTTTTATTCCCGAAAGTGATTACCATCAAGCCAATGACCCGTTTGTGCCTACCGAGAAGGTTAGTGGTTTTGCTCCCGACTTTGGATTAGGAGCTTTTTATCAGGGAGTTGAGTGGTATGCAGGAGTTGGGTTGCAACATTTATTTTCCCCTGAACCAAACTTTCAGGATGAGTTTTACGTATATGTGCACCGTTCCTTGTTTTTAACCGGTGGATATTTGATAAACCTGGAAGAGCGAAATTTTGACTTAGAACCTTCGTTCTTTTTCAGACAAGGAGGAGGAAGCTGGCAGGCAGATTTGAATTTGAATATCCATTTCAGGAATAAGTATTGGGCCGGACTGACTTACAGAGTTCAGGATGCAATAGTTTTACTGGCCGGGATTAATTTAAATAACGGGATTAGAGCCGGATACAGTTACGATATTACAACATCGAAACTATCAAGTGCCGGGAGTAAAGGTTCGCACGAAATTATGCTGGGTTACTCATTTGATTTGAATATCAACAAGAAGCAGAAAAGATATAAGAGTGTCAGATTTTTGTAGAAAATTAAGAACAAAATAGATTATCCGAAATACTATGAAGAAAGTACTTGCCCTGAGTGTCATCGTAGTCACAGTTTTAAGCGGATGTGGTAAATCCGGCGGCGGAGAGTTAGTCGGAGTTTCCCGGAAAGCGGCTTTTTATGAGCCTGATCCTTATGGTATGCTTTTTATACCACAAGGCAGTTTTAATATGGGCCCCGCCGATGAAGACATCGCTTATACTATGAACTCCCAGAAGCGGACGATGTCTGTGCCGTCATTCTGGATGGACGAAACCGAGATTACAAACTCCGAGTATCGTCAGTTTGTTTTTTGGGTTCGTGATTCACTGGCTCGCCGTTTATTAGGCGAACAGTTTGAAGAGTTCATTATTGCTGAAGATGAATTTGGAAATCCGATTGATCCGCCATTTCTTAACTGGGATGAGCCTATCGATTGGCAAAACGAAGAGTATGCAGCAATTCTGGAAGAAATGTTTCTGCCCGAAAATGAACGGTTTTTCCGTCGTAAGGAGGTTGATTCCAGAAAGTTGGTTTATGATTATCAGTGGGTAGATCTTCAGCAGGCTGCCAAAAAGACCAACAGGTATAATTATGAGACCAAGGAGTATGAAGGAATGGTTTACGACAAGGATGGACAGGAGCGTGAAATAAATGACCGTTCTGCTTTTATTATGAGCGACCAGGTTCTTGTTTATCCGGATACCCTTGTTTGGGTAGCCGATTTTACTTATTCCTTTAATGAACCATTGACTGAAAAGTACTTCTGGCACCCTGGTTTTGATGAATATCCTGTAGTCGGGGTTACATGGAAACAGGCTACTGCTTTTGCTATATGGCGTACTAATCTTCTCAATGACTACCTAATAAGTAAAGGGGAGCCCGTTGTTAGCAATTACCGTTTGCCCAGCGAATCGGAATGGGAATATGCTGCCCGTGGAGGACTTGACCAAAACAAATATCCCTGGGGTGGTTATTACACACGTAACAATCAAGGTTGTTTCCTTGCAAACTTCAAACCCTTGCGTGGAAGATATGGCGATGATGGAGGCATGTACACTATGTCAGTAGCCAATTTTGCACCCAATGATTTTGGTCTGTTTGATATGGCCGGAAACGTTGCAGAGTGGACATCAAGTGCTTATGATGAATCTTCTTACGGATTTATGCATGACATGAGTCCTACATATAAGTATAATGCCCGTCCTGAAGATCCCGAAGTGATGAAACGAAAAGTAATTCGTGGAGGTTCATGGAAAGATATCGGGTATTATTTGCAGAACGGTATTCGAACTTATGAATACCAGGATTCTTCAAAATCATATATCGGTTTCCGATGTGTACGTGATTTTATTGGAGGTTAATTTTAGGGTTGGAAAAGAAAAAATATAGTTATGGGTCTTTCGGAATTTGTACAGAGTCCTGCCTATAAAAAGGTAATGGGCAAAGTTTACGGATGGGGTGCTGCACTTGTACTTGCTGGTGCCTTGTTCAAAATTCAGCACTATCCTTTTGCCGGGCCAATGCTTCTTGTTGGAATGGGAACCGAGATTGTAATTTTCTTCCTGTCGGCATTTGAACCACCTCACGAGATGCCCGACTGGAGTTTGGTTTATCCTGAACTTGTTGGATTAGAATCCAGCGACGATAGGCGTAGAGGTGGTGGTTCCGGTGGTGGCGGAAGTGACCTTGCAGCACTTATTGAAAGCGGAACTCTCGAACCAGATGTTGTTGAAAAATTAAGTCAGGGTATAAAAAGATTGTCAGCAACCACCGGACAGTTGTCTGATTTGAGTGATGCTTCGCTGGCAACGGAAAGCTATTTGCAAAGCATGAAAATGGCATCTGAATCGGTTTCAAAACTTGCCAATTCTCAATCAAAGAGTGTTCAAGAGTTGGATGCTCTTAGCTCCAGCTACAACCAGGCGGCTCATAAGATTTCTGAAGGTGGCCAGCAGTTGGCAGATGGAATGGTTTCGGCAGGAAGTAACCTGGTTAAAGATATTGAATCTTCGGGACAGGCACTGGTGAACTCCTATCAGGGGTTAAGTAAATCCATGAATGAAAATGCAGGCCAACTTGCTACCAACTCAGAAAGTTATAAAGAACAACTTAGTGAAGCCAACAAACAATTGGCCGCAATCAACTCTGTTTATGAAATGCAATTAAAGGGCATTACCGAACAAATGGAGGCCTCTAAGGGTGTAACCAACCAATTGGGCGATATTAATCAGCAGTTCCAGAAATCTGTTGAGGATGCCAGAACTTATCAGGAAGAACTTGGTAAGTTGAATCAGAGCATCAGTGAACTCAATACAATTTATGGTAATATGCTTAGCGCCATGAATATGGGGAGTAAACAAAAATAAACCAGGAAGTAATAACCTTAAAGACCTTTTTGTGATATGAGTGGTGGTAACTGTCCTGAAACGCCGAGACAAAAGATGATCGGAATGATGTATCTTTTTCTGACGGCTATGTTGGCTCTCAATGTCTCTGGAGAACTTTTGCAGGCTTTTCAGCTTGTGGATAGTAGTATCAGGAAAACCATCGAAACGATGGAAAATAGAAACAGCCTTTTGTATTCTGATTTTGCAAGCGCTTATGCAACAAATGAAACAAAGGTTAGAGATCAGTATCAAAACGCACTTAAAGTTCAATCAGAGGCCGATAGCCTGTTCAGGCATATTCAGGATCTTAAAACGCTTATTGTACAGACAGCAGACGGGCCGGAGGCAACTCCTACTAATTTTACCTCGCTTGACAATCAGGATATTGCCGCACAGTTGATGATTACGGAAAGAGGTGGGGCCAGAAGTAAGGAGTTGAAAGAGCATCTTATGCATTACCGTGATGTGTTGAGGGAGATGGTTAACCCTGCAGATACAGCTCTTCTAAATGCCCTGGATCGAACACTGACTCCAAAAGATCCACCAAGATCTGAGGGAGAAGCCCGCAGCTGGGAAAGTGAAAAGTTTGAACATTTACCGATGTCTGCTGTAATGGCATTAATGAGTCAGCTTCAGAGTGAAGTTAGAAATATGGAATCAGACATGGTACGGTATTTATATGCCAAGATTGATGAAGGTTCCTTTAAATTTAATAGCGTTGAGGCGATTGTAATACCTCGCTCGGAGTATGTTATCAGAGGTGATGAATATTACGCCGAGATTATGCTTGCAGCAAGGGATACCACCCAACCTCCTATTGTAACAGTAAACGGAGAAGAGTTGCCGATTCAGCATGGAAGAGGAATATTGAGGATTCCTGCTACATCTACCGGCGAAAAAGAGTGGAGTGGTGAAATAGCTGTTATGGGGCCTGATGGGACTTATACACGGCGAAATGTTTCACGTTCCTATTTGGTTTCTCAGCCTGGAGTGGTTATTTCTCCAACTAAAATGAACGTTTTTTATGTTGGGGTGGAAAATCCTGTTGAGGTTTCTGTTCCGGGTGTGCCTAGTGAAAACCTTAATGTTAGAATCACCAATGCACGTTATAGAAAAGTCCGTGGGAATGAATATTCTGTTTCTCCAAATGCTAATTCGGCAGGGAAAGAGGCTATCGTAACTGTAAGTGCCAATCTTAACGGGCAAACACAAAGCCTCGGAAGCCAGCCGTTTCGTATAAAACGAGTACCTGACCCTGTTGCAACTGTTGCAGGTGTGCGTGGTGGAGGCATCGGCAAAAATCTTCTGTTGGCACAGAGAGCCGTTATTGCAAAGATGGACAATTTTGATTTTGACTTAAAATTTAATATTACCAATTTCAGAATCTCCACAATCAGAGACGGATATCTCCAGTTTGTGGATAGTGAGAGTGGTGTGATTACGACTGAACAAAAGGATTTGATTCGAAGTGTGGGTGTTGGAGGTGTTGTTTTGTTTAACAACATTCAGGCCAAAGGGCCGGATGGATCTACACGGGACTTGGGTTCTATCAGTTTTACAGTTCAATAGAAATTTGAATAGAAAAAATATCTTACGATGAGAAAACAGCTTCTTATATTGATTTTGATTGGAGCTTTTGGGTTTAGTGCTCTGAATCTTTCGGCTCAAAGGAATGAGGATAATCTTCCTATTGACGGGTTGTTTGAAAAGCAACATGTGGTTAACAGAAAACCTGTGCCATATCCCAGTATCCGGGAAGCTGATGTGCTGTGGGCAAAGAAAATCTGGAGGATTATTGATCTTCGTGAGAAAATGAACCTGCCACTTTATTATCCCACCACTCCCATGGATGACCGTTATAGCCTGATAGACTTAATGCTTAAGGGAGTTATTGGTGAAGCCGGTGACGGTGTTCTTGGAGATATTACTGCATTTTCAGCTTTCTCAGAAGATGAGTTTAAGGTTCCTTTGGAAAGCGAAGATGATATCCTGAAAACGCTTGGTGCCGGAACCAGACCTGTAATGATTGAACAGGAAGATGGCACAATGCGGGAACAGATGGTAGTCGAAGGAGCCAAAACCTATGAGGTGAAGCAGATTATGGTGAAAGAGATTTGGTATTTTGACCGTAATTATTCCCGTCTGGATGTCCGTATTCTGGGTTTGTGCCCTATCCGTGAGTATGTTGACGATGATATGGGGGAAGCTGCTGGTGCAGAAGGAGGTATTGTTAAGAACAAGGCGTTTTGGGTGTACTTCCCCGAAGTTCGTGATCTTTTTGCTCAGTACGAAGTATTTAATCCTATGAACGATGCTCAACGAAGAAGCTTTGATGATATCTTTATTAAAAGATACTTTGGAAGTTATATCGTACAGGAAGCCAACGTTTTTGATAATCGAACTGTGGAGTCTTACACCGTTGGTAAAGAGGCTGTGCTGGAATCAAAACGTATTGAGAATGAAATTTTTCAATGGGAGCATGATCTTTGGAAATTTTAAATATTATCTCATTATAAGCAACAAAAAAACCCGGATTTTTAGTCCGGGTTTTTTTGTTTATAATCATGATTGTCCAGAGAAACTTATTTCTTGAAAAAAAGATTACTTCGCTTTGCTCGCAATGCAGCAATCTTAATCATTTAAACGGACATCAATGATTTATAATTTTGTTTATTCTTTTCCGAACTCAGTCTTTATGTCGTTTGTGAATTGACGTATTTGTTGCTCATTTTCTTTTGGGCAGATGAGTAGAGCATCTCCGGAATCGACTACAATATAATTCGATAAACCCTGAATAACGGCAACCTTTTCCTCCGGAACATTAACAATTGATTCATCCGTGTCATACAGGAGTATTTTCCCTTTGATGACAGCATTTCCTTTTTTGTCCTGTGCCGAATATTCATAAAGAGAGGACCATGTTCCCAGGTCTGACCATCCAAAGTTTACGGTCTCCACGTAAACTTTGTCCGCCTTCTCCATGATACCGTAATCAATAGAAATATTTTTGCATTCGGAATATATATCAGTAATTTGTTTTTCTTCTACGGAGGGAATTGTTTTTAAGGGGTCAAAGAGCTGTTTAACCTCTTTCAAATGGTTCTCAAATGATTGATTGATTGTTTTGAGAGACCATAGGAATATTCCTGAATTCCAGAAAAATTCTCCACTCTCAAAAAATACCTTGGCCAGTTCGGCATTGGGCTTTTCGGTAAAAGTCTTGACCTTTTTTATGATTTCGCCGTTGCCGTTATCCGAACCAGTCTGAATATATCCATAACCTGTTTCCGGACGATGAGGCTTAATGCCGAGCGTCAGTAACGCTTCATTGGCATCCACGAAATCAAGTCCCTGATTAATTGCTTTGTGGAATTCTGTTTCATTAATTATCAGGTGGTCGGCAGGTGTTACCACGATATTGGCATCAGGATTTCTCTCTTCAATCCACTTGTTTGCAAAAGCAATGCATGGAGCCGTATTTCTTCTAAAAGGTTCTGTGAGTACCTGCTCGGGTTTCAATTCCGGAAGTTGCTCTAAAACCATTTTACTGTAGTCACCACTGGTAACAACAATAATGTTTTCCGTTGGACAAATAGGCGAAAAGCGGTCAAATGTCTGACGAAGAAGACTTTTCCCTGTTCCCAGAATGTCAAGAAACTGTTTGGGAGTTTCTGTTTTGCTCAGGGGCCAAAAACGGCTCCCAATTCCACCTGCCATGATGACACAAAATGTGTTGGTTTTCATTTTTTTACTTCTTTGATGTTAACAATTGAAATTCAATTGATAAAGGTTATATTTTAATAATCATTCACTTTTCTTTTTTTCATTCCACTAAATTAGTTACTATTTTTAAGAAAATTTTCAACCATGGCTTTTTTATACCAAACAGGTCGATATTTTCTTTTCTTGAGGAGGGTATTTGGGCGTCCGGTGAAACATCGGATTTTTTTAAGACAAATTATTGATGAAATTGATGACCTGGGCGTAGGCTCACTTGGCATTGTGATCATCATTTCCTTTTTTATCGGGGCGGTAATCACTTTGCAAACAGCTTATAATATTGAGATGCCCATTATTCCCAAATACACTGTCGGACTGGCTGCCCGTGATACTATATTGCTCGAATTTTCTTCTACCATTGTTTCGTTAATTCTGGCCGGGAAAGTGGGGTCTCATATCGCCTCGGAAATCGGCACAATGCGTGTTACCGAGCAGATAGATGCACTGGACGTCATGGGGATTAACTCAGCCAGTTACCTGGTTTTGCCCAAGGTCGTTGCCATGATCTTCATTAATCCATTTTTAGTCATGATAAGTATGGGGGTTGGCATTGGAGGCGGATGGATTGCGGGAACTTTCACAGGGGTAGTACCATCGGCTGAGTATATCTATGGGATTCAGTATGGCTTTATTCCATTTTATGTGGTTTATTCACTCCTTAAATCAGTGGTGTTTGGCTTTCTGATTGCGACCATATCTGGATATTGGGGGTATTATACCACCGGAGGCTCTCTGGAAGTAGGACGATCGAGCACACGTGCAGTTGTTGTAAGCAGTGTTCAGATCCTTTTGTTTAACCTGATTATAACACAATTATTATTAGCATGATAGAAGTAAAAAACGTTTGCAAATCTTTTGAAGAGAATGATGTGCTAAAGAATGTGTCAGGGGTGTTCGAAGCCGGCAAGACAAATCTGATTATTGGCCAGAGCGGATCCGGCAAAACCGTGCTGCTGAAAATAATTGTTGGATTGCATGAGGTGGATCAGGGTGAGATTTTCTATGACGGTCGCAGTTTTACCGGGATGCATGGGAAAGCACGGAAAGAGATCCGTAAGGAAATGGGTATGCTTTTCCAGGGGAGTGCCCTTTTTGATTCAAAGACAGTGGAAGAAAATGTTCGGTTCCCGTTGGATATGTTTTCAGATATGTCAATGAGTGATCGTATTGAGCGAGCCAATTTTTGCCTGAAACGTGTCCATCTTGACAATGTCAATCATTTGTATCCTGCCGAAATTAGTGGAGGTATGCAAAAAAGGGTGGCCATTGCCCGCGCCATTGCCCTCAATCCAAAATATCTTTTTTGTGATGAGCCCAATTCAGGATTGGACCCGCGAACCTCTATTGTTATTGATGATCTTATTCATGAAATTACTAAAGAGTACAATATGACCACCATCGTAAACACCCATGATATGAATTCTGTAATGGGCATAGGCGAAAAGATTGTTTTTATTGCTGAAGGCGAAAAATGCTGGGAAGGAACTAATGAAGACATTCTCAAATCTGACAATACCCGGTTAAATGATTTTATTTTTGCATCCAAATTTTTAAAACAATTAAGGGCCGGAAATTAAAGATAATTCCGACCCTTTGATTGTTCCTTATGCTTTTATTGTCTGATAATAAGCTTAGTTGGTAAAGTCAGGGTTTTGTTGATTGTCCTGTCTGTTGTAATAGAAATTTATCACCAGTGACTAACGACTAAAAACCTTTCATATTCCCGGCAACTCATCAACAGAAATCCACATTTTTGACCTGTTTGGATAAAGTTTCTGCCTTAATTTATCAGCTTTTCGCAATAATGAATTTGCTGATTTTACAACACCTGCATTTTGATCGTAGTAAGAAGTCTGCCCTGTGATTTGTGATATCGCCTCAGACATAAATCTTTCTCTGTGATGTCCGAGTTCGTTTTCCGGATAGTTGTAAAAGTCATCCATTAATTCGTAATCGGGAATAAGGCCTTGAGAATAATCAATGTCGTCGAGTGCATTGATGGAGCGCATGATAATGGGTTGCATAGCCCAATCGTGCTTCTCTTCGTCAGATATGGTAATGGAAGCGTAGTACTTCCCGTGGGTTTGGGTACCTATCTGTACCACCTCCATGTAAGGGGAAAGGCCGTAAATAATCATCTCGCTTGCCGAGGCTGTTGATTCGGTAGTGAATACATAAAGTTTGTTGATGTTAAGGTTGTTCTCGTGCTCGGAGAATTTACGCAAAAAGAAGTCAGGCGTATAGTCCGGTTCACTTTTTATGTCATTGGTAATGTCAGTGTTGTATACACTCTTGATAAAAGTTCTACCATCATTTCCGGGAGGAACCAACATATTTCCAAGAAGTTCTGCTGAAGAAACTGCGCCTCCACCATTGTAGCGTAAGTCGAGAATCATATCCGTAACTCCGGCATCTTTGAATTCCCGAATTACGGTTTCCAGCTCCTGATTGTAATCAAAAATGAAAGAAGTGTACGCCAGGTATCCGATTTTATGCCCCAACGTGTCAATGATATTGGTTTTTACAATGGGGTTCAGACTTAATTCAATCGCTTCAACAGGGATGGTGGGATTAAGGTCTGAGGTGCTTCCGTTTAGATTAATTTCACCCAGCGTGATTTCAAACATGGTTCTTCCCAATAGGTCAGAATAGTTTTCATCGGTAATCAGCAGACCGTCGATTTTAACAATTATATCCCCACGTTTAAGTCCGGCTTCTTCAGCCGGGGTGTCTGGATGTACATATTCTATTACTGCAATTACCTGGTTGGATGTCTGATTAAGATACATTAATTGAAGAGAGTATCCTGTGCTTTTTTCTACGCCTGAAAAATATTTTACCAAAGCCGGGTAGTCATCGGTTATAAAAGACCATCTGTCATCGGGTTTTTTTAAAAGTTTATCGAAGTAATCCGACGAATTCTCTTCTTTTTCCTGGTCAATATCGGGAATTTCATCGTTCCAAAAATAATAATACTCCATATTATTCTTGATGAAATTGTTTATCATCAATGTTTGTGGGTCGATTGATTCTTTCTCTTCTTCATTTTCTTCGACTACGGGTTCAACAATCTTATTTTCATCCTCTGAGCAATAGGTCAGGAAGACTATAGAAAACAAAGAAATGAATAACAAACTGAAAGGGTGTTTCATTTTTTTCATGAGATAATTATTGGTTCTAAAAAGTAATTCAGGGCTTAAATGAAAGTTGTTTTGTTGTAATTAATTTTTTTTCAGGGATTGGTGTGGTTAATGTCTGTTCGTGTTCCCCAATCTCGGTATTCTTATTAAGTGTTGTGTTTATAATTGTAAGACGATTAAAAATCAAATTTAGTGTTTTATTTGAAAAAAGCATTTTATCTGAAAACTCAATTCTCTCGTTTGTTTTTTATTCTTTCAGAAAATTGTTCTGGATGAAAAGCTTTTTATAAATAACCAGGTTAAATGCCATTACGGGAATGGGAATGGGTTTAATTAAGCAAATACCTTGCCCCTTTGTCTTGGTTTTCGATAAATATATAATTTATGAAGGCAAACGCAATCTGATGCTCAGCGGATTGACATTTTTTCACAAAATAGTTGAAAAAAAGGT
>NZ_JADQBH010000095.1 GCF_016278715.1 Marinilabilia sp.
AGCGATCCATGTTGACAGTGGCTGGATCGAACTGAACCACACGACCTCTCATTCGTTCCATCCGTGCCTCTTCGAAAACATCCAGAATCTTCTTTCTGAGTTTAGTGGTGCTGTCAAAATCCTCAATCCTGTATGGGCGCAGTCGTTTTGCAATGGAGATTTCCCCCCGCGCCATCAGCCAGGTAGAAATACCGTTGCGCTTTGCATGATACAGCAGCGACTCAGAGGGAATATCCTGCAAACATCGAATAAACTCTTTCAGATTTCTTGCAGTTGCGAGTGTAATTCCCCTTGAATTGGTAAAGATAAAATTTCCGAACCCCAGCTTCTGATGAATAAAATTATAGATATCCATACTTAAGGTATCCGAATTTTTATCAATAAAATCAGCATCTACGGCCGCTGCTTTTTCTGCATTACCCGGGTCAGAAGACTGCAAAAGAGCTGGCAGGTTGGTTTTAGACTTAACATACTGAATCAAATCAACCCCCGCATTTCTGTCCAAATGGCCGTTGCGTGAATATTTTACATCAGAAATAACGCAAATCAGGTTGTCGAGATACTGATCAACGATTTCAACAGCTTCTTCGTAAGAGCTCACCAACAAAACTTTGGGACGCACCCGCATTTTAAGGATCTTATGCGTTTGGTCCGATGTCTCCTCAGTAAGAATATTTTGCGTCTGAGTCATTATTATAGAATACAATAATGGCAGGTATCTGGTGTAATACCGCTGTGAATCCTCCACCAGAAGAATAATTCGCACATCCCCCACTGCCACATCGTTGGCAACATTCTTCCTATCCTCCACATATTTTATCATGGCCAGAAAAACACGGGAGTCTCCATTCCAGACAAATACTTTATCGATGCTACCTCCCGGGGAAGATGGTTCATCAAAATACTTTAAATCTTCATTGTTATTGACCATCAACAAAATGGGCAACTCAGGATGCACGCGTCGTATCTCCTTACTCAGAGAAACGGGCATTTGTTTATCAAGACCGGCCATTAAGATAACCATATCAAAACGCCTATCAGAAATCAAGGACAGCGCCTCATCATAGGTTGCAACACTGGTGATGCGGGGGGCTGAGAAAAGATTAAGCTGCAGATACTCTCCAAAAATCTTATCAAAGAATCGCCCTTCGCGTACGATTGAATAGGAATCGTAGTAGGTGGCAACCAGTAAAACTTCTGTAACCTTAAAAGACATCAACTCCTGAAAAATATCCTGATCTGATTTTTTTCGTTTGAAAATTTTTGAAAGCTCAACGTAGTGATTTTCATCGCCCATAACCAATCCGCTATATTAATGAAACATCCAAACAAGGTATAGGAAATAAAGCATAAAACAAAGGATTTTCATCTTCCGGACAAGGCAAAAAAAATCCTGCCATGTGACAGGATTTGATAAAACTGCTACCGTTTTCTAATCAAGAACAGACTCCAGCAAAGAAGCACGCAAAGATGGTAAATCGTCTCCGGAAAAACCGTAAAGAAAGTTTCCGGACCAGGTGAGATGAATGGTGCCATTGAAAGGATCTTCAACAACAAAGGCCCCCTCATTCAGTTCGGGAACTTCCATCTGAGCAAATTCAAAATATTTTTGCAGGGTCTCTCTGATTTTATCCTGGTTTTCCCGGTGTAAAATGAACATCGTCAACTTTCCCTTGTCGTTTTGATAGGTGCCCCTGTAAGCACTACCCAGAAATTCCAACCCCATAAAGGTATTGGAAATGAACTGGCGTGTATTGGGAATCAGATTTTCTTCAGGAAAAGATTCAACCAAAGGAGGCAAGCTGGTATTCTCCGTCAATTTGGGCGCAAACTCATTAGCTGTTCTGAGCAACACACCACTTCCGGCTTCCGGCTCACGATATGAATTCATTTTTACATAATAGCGACCAATCACAAAATTCAGAATGGCTTCTTCATAATAGCCCTGGGCTCCGATATTCTGAACTTCTGCTTCGGGTGGCCGCTCCATGCTGTAAATCCCGTAAGCGTAATCAGGTTCACCGTGATCATAAACCTCCAGTGTCAATTCAGCATCCCCTTTCTTGTAGCGCACAACCCACACATTTTGAAAATTGTAGCTAAAATAAAATTCCGAGGCCCCGTTGATGTGGTTAAACAGATTGCTCTGATCGAAAGTTTTTACTTTTCCATCCTGTTGCCAGCCCTCTATTTGAGGTGGTTCGAACGTGAATGCATTTACTGAAAGAGAGAAGGCAATAGCGAGAGAAAGAAATAACAGTTTCATTTATTTAAGATTTTGTAATTATCTAGTAAAAAACTTATTGAAAATTCGAGAACAAATGGAACCGTTTCGCTCTCGTATCAATATTGAAAAGATAAACATTAGAACGTTATATTTTGGGGATACAGCGGGCAAGTGAGTTGTAAAAAGTTAATATTAAAGACTTTAACACATTCAATTACTTATAGCTAAAAAGCGGCCTCACAATCACCTGCAAAAAAATAAAAACTCCATTGAAATAAACAACAAGAAATAAAAAAGTCCAATATCCGGTTACACAAGAAATTCACCCGGAACATTTCTAATTCTGGCAATATTGGCAACTTTAGTCCTGACATCAAATCCTGCTTTGCAAGTCACGGTACACTTGTCGCAACCAGCACACGGGTCATCGGAAAGATTCAAGGAAAGGACCGTTTCATGAGCCTTTGCCGGATAAGCATAAGCATAGTTATACATATAGGAGCGCATCAGGTCTGATACAGGCAGGTTATTTGTACACTGACCAACGCAGGAACTACAACCGGTACAAAACATCCCCTTCTGGTTGAGGGCAAGCTGCAAGTCGACTTTATCAGCCGGAGTTAGTGTAACATCAGAAGCTACCGACCAGTTTTCCATCAACATCTCGAAAGAGACAATTCCGGGGATGCAGGTGTGAATATAAGGAGCAGAAAGAGCAAATTTCAAAGCTGCTTTACAATTAACCGGTTTGGTTTTGTCCTCATCCAACCATCCTCCGGCCATATTTTTCATTCCTACGATACCAACTCCGGCTTCATGAGCACGTTTAAGTGCACCAATCATATCATCGTCGTTGCTATACCGGAAATTATACGTAGTCAAAATAACTTCATAAAACCCTTTATCCACTGCCGAATTAATCAGACTGGCCATATTTCTGTGCGTGGAAAACCCCACATGCTTCACTTTCCCCATCTCTTTAGCTGATTTCATCGCCTCCAGGAAAGCAGGAGTGTGAAGATACTCTTCATCATCAACAGCATGTAAATAGAGGATATCAACATAATTCATTTGAAGTCTTTCGAGACTGATGTCAAGCATGTCAAGAAAATCTTGCTTAGAAGCATCCCTGGCAGGCTTTACTTTGGTTCCAATCACGAAGGAATCGCGTGGTTTATCTTTAAAGAACTTGCCACACATCTCCTCATTTCTTCCCTCCTGATATCCATGAGCGGTATCGAAGTGTTTAAATCCCAGGTTGAAGGCAGCTTTAAGGATATTTGGATTGTCGGCGCGCATTACCCCCATACTGACAATAGGTACCTTGATTCCGGTATTGCCCAGCTGACGATAAATAATTTCTTTCTCAGCACCCTGTTTGACAAGGGCAGCTTCAGAAACATTTCCTCCGGTAGTTACTAATCCGGCGGTAGCAGCAGCACCAAGCTTCAGAAAATTCCGGCGGTTAAAAGATGACTTTTCCATATTATCAGCATTTTATAAGGTTTGAAACTGACCAACACAATGCCTTAAATATAGGGAACAAAACGCCCAAAAACAAAAAAAGGTCGATCTCAACCGAGATCAACCTTTTTATTATTTTGGTCAAAGAATTTGTATTCTAAAAATGCAATAGAGTCGGAGGGTCGTACCTTAATACCAAATCCTAAATCCAGTTTCCACTTCAAAATCTGTGAAGGAAATCCTTTTTTCAGGAAGGCATAAATATAAGGATGCACCCACAAGGTCAATTTCTTCAATTTATGCTCTTGCACAACACGCCGGAGTTGATTATCTAAAGAATCAACAAACAGAACGGAAGGTGAAATTTCACCAGTTCCTTTACACACAGGGCATTTTTCAGTTGTTTGAATATGCATTTCGGGCCTTACCCGTTGACGCGTAATTTGCATGAGACCAAACTTACTCAACGGCAGGATATTATGCTTGGTCCTGTCAGAGTCCATAGCCTCTTTCATTTTTTCAAATACGCGCTGACGATGCTCAGCGGTTTGCATATCAATAAAGTCAACTACAATAATGCCACCCATGTCTCTAAGCCGCAACTGCCGTGCAATTTCTTCGGCAGCAGCAACATTCACCTCAACAGCATTGGTTTCCTGGTCGGATGATGACCGTGACCGGTTACCACTATTGACATCAATAACATGAAGGGCCTCTGTATGCTCAATAATAAGATAGGCACCACTTTTGAACGAAACAGTTCGTCCGAAAAGGGCTTTAACTTGTTTTTCAATCCCAAACTGGTCAAACAGAGGCGCATCACCTCTGTAAAGCTTTACAATTTTTTCTCTTCCGGGAGCAATCAACTCAACGTATTCTTTCACCTCCCTGAAGATTTCGGCATCGCTAATAAATACCGAATGAAATGAAGGATTAAGAAGATCTCTTAGAATGGCAGAGGTACGTCCCACCTCGCCCAGGACAAGGCCCGGGATTTTAACGTCGCGTACTCTGGCAACAGAATCTTCCCATCTTTTTACGAGGGTACGAAGTTCTTTGTCCAGCTCGGCCACTTTTTTACCTTCGGCCACGGTTCGGATAATGACACCGTAATTCTTAGGTTTGATACTAAGCAGCAATCGCTTCAGACGACTTCGTTCTTCTGGAGAATCAATTTTCTGACTCACCGACACTCGGTCAGAGAAAGGAATGAGAATGAGATTTCGACCAGCAATGGAAATTTCTGAGGTTAACCTGGGGCCTTTGGTAGAAATAGGTTCTTTGGCCACCTGAACAAGCACTTCCTGTCCTCCGGTTAACACATCTGAAATAGTCCCGTTCTTATTAATGTCGTTTTCCGGCTTGAACTTGTGCAATGAAACACTCCCCTTTTTGGTTTTAGCAAGTTTGAGATATTTATTGAGACTCTGAAACTGGGGACCCAGATCCAGATAATGCAAAAAAGCATCTTTCTCATAACCAACATCAACAAACGCTGCATTTAATCCGGGCATAATTTTTTTCACTTTTCCCAGAAAAATATCGCCAACTGCAAATTTGACATTACTTTGTTCCTGTCTGAGTTCAACCAGACGCTTATCTTCGAGCAAAGCAATGACAAGTTCGCTGGGAGTTACATCTACAAATAGTTCTGCACTCACAATACGAATTAAGTTAAATAAAAATTATTTCAAAGATCGAATTTATTCTTTATAACAAAAGAACAAACACCACAAATGGGGAGTTTGTTCTTTTAGAGCTTATAGGGTCAAAAGATTACTTTCTCTTCTTGTGACGGTTTTTCCGTAATCTCTTCTTCCTTTTGTGCGTTGACATCTTATGCCTTTTTCTTTTTTTTCCGCTTGGCATAGCTTTTAATTTAACAGTTAAACATCTTTACTAAACATTGTTCTTCACTTTCGTTACGAAGCTTTTTGAGGGCTTGAACGAAGGAATAAAATGTTCGGGGATAATAATGGTAGTATTTTTAGAAATATTCCGGGCAGTTTTTTCTGCGCGTTTCTTCACTACGAAACTACCAAAGCCCCTAAGGTACACATTCTTACCTTTTACCAGGTTACCTTTTACTGTTTCCATGAAGGCCTCAACAGTCTTCTGAACTGTAACCTTCTCAATTCCAGTATTCTTCGAAATCTCGTTAACAATATCAGCCTTTGTCATCTCTTTATAAAATTATTTAATTATCAACTAATTAGACATATTTTTCGAATTTCAGAATGCAAAGATAAAGGAATTCCATAAGAAAAAAAACAAAACCCTTATTTTTGCATAAAATTTTAATAATGACCAATTTCCCCGAACAAATCAGAGAATGGTATTTTCAGCATGGCCGTAAACTGCCCTGGCGTGAAACCAAAGACCCATACAAAATATGGATATCGGAAATCATCCTGCAACAAACACGGGTAGATCAGGGGATGGAATATTTCCATCGATTCATAAAAGCCTTCCCAAATGTAAAATCACTGGCAAAAGCTTCAGAAACCAAGTTGATGCAACTGTGGCAGGGCCTGGGATACTACTCAAGAGCGCGTAATCTGCAATATGCCGCTCAAACCATTGTCAACGAACACAATGCAACCATACCACAAACATACAAAAAAATCAAGACTTTAAAAGGAATTGGTCCATATACTGCAGCGGCAATTGCATCTTTTGCTTATAACCTACCTCACGCAGTAGTTGACGGAAATGTTTACAGGGTACTGTCGCGCATCTATGCAAAGGATATTCCGATTGATTCATCGGAAGGGGAAAAATTTTTTTCTTCCTTAGCCAATGAGCTGTTGGACAAAAAAGATCCGGCTACACACAATCAGGCAATAATGGACCTGGGGGCTCTGGTATGTAAACCGGCCAAACCTCTTTGTGGTCATTGCCCTGTAAACCTCCTCTGTGCTGCCTTTGCCACAGGAACCCAACAAAACTACCCCGTAAAAGGCAAGCGAATTACAAGAAAAATCCGACACCTCAACTTCCTCGTATTCATAAGAAACGAACAAATCGTAATAGAGAAACGAAGCGGCAACGATATCTGGAAAGGATTATTCCAGTTTCCTGTATTCGAGAGCACCGAACCTTTCACTACCGCCCTTATTAAAACCCATTTGAAAACTAAAACCCAACTTTCTGTCGAGGTAACAAAACTACTGGAGAAAAAACATTTGCTAACCCACCAGGAGCTACATGCAGTTTTTTTCAGAGTGGAATTTACATCAGCAAAAGACTTCCGGGAATGGTTCAACACCACCTCTTATGAAACAATTGCGTTGAACAGACTTAATAAAATTCCATTTCCTCAGCTCATCAAAAAAAATCTGAAGAAATTATTGCCTCCCTGCGAATATTGACCAGATCTATGTGTCTATACCGAGACAGGTATTCAGAGTAATTTGCCAACAATGAATCAAAAAACGTCAAAAAATAATGATATGGAGTTAAAAGTTTAGTACTTTAGCTGTTTAAAATCCAAAACCTATTTTACAATGATAAACAAGGTAATCTTAGTAGGCAACGTAGGGAAAGACCCTGACGTACGTTATTTTGACAATAATGAGGGAGTCGCCAATTTCACTTTGGCTACAACAGAAAGAGGCTTTACCACTCGTGACGGCAAACAAATCCCGGAACGAACAGACTGGCATAACATTACGGTTCGGCGGGGCCTGGTAAAAGTTGCAGAGTCATACATAAAGAAAGGAACCCAATTATATGTTGAGGGCAAATTGCGCACTCGCTCCTACGAGCAAGAAGGAGTTACCAAGTATGTAACAGAAGTTATCGCTGACACCGTAAAACTACTGGGTCGTAAATCGGACAACCCTGCAGTGGACGACAATTCCTACAACAGCGGCTCCACCAATTCAGGAGCGCAACCCGCTGCCGCCTCTGGTCAAAGCATGGCTCCACAAAACCAGTCAGCCGGGAACGAAGGTTTTAATGCCGGTGACAACAGCAATGAACAGGAAGACGATCTTCCATTTTAATAACCCCGGAAAACAAATTTATCCTTGGAAACGGAACCTCTTCTGTCGGGATTTTTTCTTTTGGCTTTTGATATTACACTGCAACCCCTTACCTCCGGTTTGGGGATTGCAATAGTGGCCACGGTCTTTTTGCTTGCAGGATCGGCGCTTGTCTCAGGCTCTGAAGTGGCATTCTTTTCTCTTAAACCTGATGATATAGACCATCTAAAGGTCAATAACACAGCAAAGAGCAATCAGGTTCTTAAACATCTTGAAAAGCCGGAATTGCTGCTTGCCACTATTTTAATCCTCAATAATTTCATAAATGTCGGCATAGTAATACTGGCCGCCTTCATCTCCTCCGGCCTGATTTCATTTGGAGCAGGTACTACATTGAAATTTGCTTTTGATGTAATTGTTATTACCGCAATCATTTTATTCTTTGGAGAAATTTTACCAAAAGTATTTGCAGGACAGTCTCCTGCTAAATTTGCTTTGCGGATGGCGTTTCCGCTAAAAACAGCCATCAAATTACTGAAGCCCATGAGTATGCTGCTGGTGAAATCATCCGAATATGTCAAAAACAAAGCAGCCCAAAGGGCACGAAACCTGTCGCTGGATGATTTGTCCGATGCACTGGACCTTACCGGCGACGAGGTATTTGAAGAAAAAGAAATTCTCAAAAGTATTGTCACCTTTGGGAACATTAATGCCGGAGAAATAATGACATCGCGGGTTGATGTAACCGATATTGATATCAAAAGCGACTTTAACAAAGTACTCTCCGTTATTGTGGAATCGGGTTATTCAAGGATTCCGGTTTTTGAAGAAACCCCCGACAATGTCAAAGGCATCCTTTATGTCAAGGATTTACTTCCCCACCTTGGAAAAGACAACACTTTCAATTGGCAAAATCTGATTCGTCCGGCATTTTATGTTCCCGAAACCAAAAGAATTAATGATCTGCTGACAGAATTCCAGACCAACAAAATACACATGGCTATTGTTGTAGATGAATATGGTGGCACTTCGGGCATCGTGACGCTGGAAGATATACTTGAAGAAATTGTGGGAGAAATCAGTGACGAACTTGATGAAGATGAAGATTTTTTCTCTGTTCAGCCCGACGGTTCACTGGCCTTTGAGGGAAAAACACTCCTGAAAGACTTTGCCAAAATCACTGAAATCGACGAATCGGTATTCGACTCCTACAAAGGAGAGGCAGAAACTCTTGCAGGACTACTACTCGAAGTAAAGGGAGTTATTCCTGAAAAGCATGAAATAATTGAAATTGGACCATTCAAATTCACTATCCTTGCCGCAGACAAACGCCGGATAAAGAAAATAAAATTTACAAAAAGGCAGGTACTATGATACTTAAGCAACAAATAAGAAACTCTATATTTCTGTTAATCATCATCTTTCTATTTGCCTGTAGCAACAACTACGCACCCAAACCGAGAGGATATTTCAGAATTTCACTTCCCGAAAAGTCATACTTAGAAACTGATACCGCGCTGCCCTACTCTTTTGAATTTCCCAAGTATGCGCGCCTCAGAAACGACAACCAAGGTGTCAACGAGCCCTATTGGGTTAACGTAGACTTTCCTCAATTCAATGCTAAAATCCATATCAGCTACAAGCCGGTGGAAAACAATTTGTACCAACTGCTGGAGGACAATCGGGAGCTCGCATTTAAACACACCGTAAAAGCCGATGCCATTAAAGAACAATTATTCGAATCCCCCGAAAAAAATGTGTACGGAATTTTTTACGAAATAGAGGGTAACACAGCCTCTCCCGCTCAGTTTTTTGTAACCGACAGCATCAATCATTTTCTGCGTGGGTCGCTATATTTCAATACCATTCCCAACAAGGACTCGATAGCTCCGGTGCTTGACTTCGTAAAACAGGACATTATTCACTTAATGGAAACACTCACCTGGAAATCGTTGTAAGATGCCGTTTTTTTTTGAGAAAAAGGCAAGACCTGACCGTCTGGTGGCTGTCTGGCAAATCACGGAAACAGAAGAAGAACTTCTTAAACTTCTGCCCCCGCTGCAGGAAGAGGAAAAGTCATTCCTTGCCCGAGTAACCTTTCCTGCCCGCAAGCTCGAGTGGCTTGCCTCAAGAGTACTGATCTACCAATACACCGGTTCTTACCCTGCCTCCAGGTACAAAGACAACGGGCAACCATTTTTGACCGGCTGTAACGACCAAATAAGCATCTCACATACAAAAGGATTTGCAGCAATAGCACTTTCAAAAAATAACACCCCGGGTATCGATATAGAATATCCATCAGCCCGGATCGAAAAAGTAATGAACCGCTTTCTCCATCCTGAAGAACACAGATTTTTATCCACCACAGATTTAAGAAACCGCCAAATGGGACTTATCTGGTGTCTGAAAGAAGCTGTTTTCAAACAAACGGGCATCCCGGGACTCAGTTTTAAAGACCAGATTATCACCCGCCCATTTATGCCCTCTTCCGATGAAGGAGAAATTTTCGCCAGGCTAATACTCCCTGGGAAAATGGAGCTACCTATCAAGCTCGAATACCATATTCATCAGGATTTTTACCTGACCTGGACCATTTAGTATAAAAGATTCATGAAATCCGACAAAGTTCCCCAGGAAACCGGAACTATTGTATATTTGTTAAAAACCAACAGAAATTGACATTGACCATTTATTCACATATCCGGGAAAAGTTAAGCCATGGGGAAAAAACACTGGCATTATTGATTGATCCCGACAAATGCAGGGATATTAACCTAAAAAAACAAACGCTGTTAATTAATAAATACCGCCCGGGATTAATATTGGTAGGAGGTAGTTTGACCACACTGCCGGTGGAGCCTGTCGTGGAGTATTTGAAACAAAACACCGATATCCCTGTAGTCCTTTATCCGGGCCATCCATCTCAGCTTTCATTTAAGGCTGATGCCTTGCTTTTTCTGTCCATGATTTCAGGAAGAAACCCGGAATTATTAATCGGAGCTCATGTTGTAGCAGCGCCTGCAATTCGTCAACACAGAATAGAAACCATTCCTACCGGCTATATGCTTATTGACGGAGGCTCCCCCACGTCAGTGGAATACATCAGTCAGACCCGCCCTATTCCCGCGTCAAAAAACGACATTGCCGTTGCCACTGCCCTTGCCGGCGAAATGCTTGGCCTGAAAATGATTTACATGGATGCTGGAAGCGGTGCCCGGAATGAAATCCCCGCCTCAATGGTCAGAAGTGTCAAAGAGCAGATCGAAATCCCATTGATGATTGGTGGCGGAATCAACACCCCCGAAAAACTCCGAACAACATTCTCTGCCGGAGCCGATATTGTTGTTATCGGGAATGCCTTGGAAAAAGAACCCGAAATGCTCAAAAATTTCACTGACATCACTGCTCAGTCATAATGCTTTCCATACCTTAAAACATTCACATCCTCAAGGGTAATCAGACCTCCTGCATCGGCTTTATCCATCAGCCTGTTGATTATCAATGCAAAATCTTTCAATCGATCACCTACATCCACTAAGGTAATAATCATTGGTTTATCTTCCGACAGGGCAAAAATCTTGCTGCTGTGCGAAAGACTTTTTTCTCCATAAGAAAGAATCCCACGGGTAACCGTGACACCTGAAATTTTATACTTTTTGGCAGCATACGTAATAGCCTCGAAAAGAGGACGCTGATACACCTTATCGGACTCTCCGACAATTATAACCAGCTTTTTTAACTTACCGGTGAGGTTCATAAACAGATCCTTTCGTAAAACAGAAAATCAATTTAATGATCTATTTCGAGAAATTCAATTTAACTTTTTTACAAAGCCCAAATTTCAATAGTTCCCAATATAAAAGAAACGAAATCTGATTGTTTGAGTTGTCATTAAAACTCTCTTGCAAACATTTTTTAACATTCGAAGAAACAGAATTTTCTTGCTATTACTTGTAACTTATCAGGTATTTACTAATTTTACAATCAACCCTTATTTTAACGATTATTATTAACCTTTTATTAAATTTATACTACTATGAAAGTATATCAGGCCGATCAAATTAAAAACATATCGCTGCTTGGAAGTAGCGGCTCGGGGAAAACCACCCTTGCTGAAGCAATGCTTTTCGAGGGTGGTGTTATCAACCGCAGAGGAAATATAGAAAACAACAATACAATATCTGATTATCACCGGGTAGAACATGAATATGGCTACTCGGTTTTTTCGTCCGTGCTTTTCACCGAATGGCAGGAAAAAAAATTAAACTTCATCGATGCTCCGGGCGCTGATGATTTCATTAGTGGCGCCATAACGGCACTGAATGTTACCGACACCGCATTGATGATACTTAACACTTCACAGGGCGTGGAAGTTGGAACTGAAAACCTTTTTCGTTACACCGAAACTTACCACAAACCGGTGATTTTCGTTGCCAACCAGTTGGATAATGAGAAGGCCAACTTTGAAAGCACCATGGAAATGGCCCGTGAAGCCTTTGGTCGCAAAGTAATAATCATCCAATACCCCATAAATGTCGGGCCGGGATTTGACGCTCTGGTGGACGTTCTTAAAATGAAAATGTATAAATGGGGCCCCGATGGCGGAATCCCAGAAATTCTTGACATTCCCGACTCTGAAAAAACCAAAGCAGAAGAATTACACAATGAACTGGTGGAAGCGGCAGCCGAGAACGATGAAGACCTCATGGAACTCTTCTTCGAAAAAGGCTCTTTAGATGAAGAAGAAATGCGTCGCGGAATCCGCAAAGGACTGGTAGGAAGGGATTTATTTCCTGTGTTTTGTATTTCTGCCATTAAAGATATGGGCGTTCGCCGATTAATGGAATTTCTGGGCAACATTATTCCGCTTGTATCGCAAATGCCTCCTAAAAAGAACAACAAAGGAGAAGCTGTTCCCTGCGATCCCAATGGCCCGGCTTCTCTTTTCATTTTCAAGACCAGCATTGAACCTCATCTGGGCGAAGTAAGCTTCTTTAAAGTGATGTCGGGAAAAGTTTCTGAAGGAATAGACCTCTACAACATGACTAAAGGGAGTAAGGAGCGACTTTCTCAATTATATTGTGTGGCTGGAAATCCCCGCCATAAAGTTGAAGAACTTCAGGCCGGAGATATTGGTGCCACTGTTAAGCTCAAAGAAACCAAAACCAATCACACACTGAACACCAAAGGATGTAATTTTGTATTTGACCCCATCAAGTATCCTGAGCCAAAATACAGAACTGCCGTTAAACCGGTCAATGAGAGTGATGATGAACGACTGGGAGAAATTTTCCAGCGCATGCATGAAGAAGACCCGACTATCATCGTGGAATACTCAAAAGAGTTGAAACAAATACTGGTTCATGGACAGGGAGAGTTCCATCTCAACACAATGAAGTGGCGAATAGAGAACAATGACAAATTACCCATCGAATTCCTTACGCCAAAAATTCCTTACCGGGAAACTATTACCAAGCAGGCACGTGCCGACTATCGTCACAAAAAACAATCGGGTGGTGCCGGCCAGTTTGGGGAAGTACACCTGATTATTGAACCATATTATGATGGAATGCCAGCTCCTACAGTCTATAAGTTTAACGGACAAGAATTTAAAGTCAATGTGAGAAACACCGATGAAGTTGAACTCAACTGGGGCGGAAAACTGGTATTCTGTAACTGTATTGTTGGTGGAGCAATCGACAACCGGTTTATGCCTGCCATTATGAAAGGTTTGATGGAAAAGATCGAAGAAGGACCACTGACAGGCTCTTATGCCCGCGACATTCGAGTGTGCGTGTACGACGGAAAAATGCACCCCGTTGATTCCAACGAGATCAGCTTCAAACTGGCAGGTCGCCATGCTTTCAGCCAGGCCTTCAAAGACGCAGGGCCAAAAATACTGGAACCTATCTACGACGTGGAAGTACGTGTGCCATCAGACCGGATGGGTGATGTTATGAGCGACCTTCAGGGTAGAAGGGCTATCATCGAAGGAATGAACAGCGAAAAAGGGTTTGAGGTAATTAAAGCCAAGGTGCCTTTGAAAGAGATGAACAAATACTCCACTTCGTTAAGTTCACTTACCGGTGGTCGTGCCTTTTACACCATGACGTTCAGTAAATATGAGAAAGTTCCGCCAGAAATACAGGAACAATTGCTTATCGATTACGAAAAATCATCAAAATCAAGCAAGGAAGAATAGACGGATTAATTGTTTTTCGAAAAGGGTGCTTCTTGCGGAAGCACCCTTTTTTGTTTAAATTGTTGAACATAACAGAAGGGTCGCAGGTTTAATCATACAGGACGAAAACATTATAAAACAAATGAGTTTTCTCAAGAAACAGAAGACCTTTCACCGGAATTTTTTTCCAAGAAGCGATTGATCGACCAGAGCCAACATCCTATTTACAAGATCCCGGCCCTCGCCAACCAGAAGCTTCTAAAAAAGAAGTTTTGCTTAATCAATAAAGAAAACTACTATGGAAACTTTATCAGAAGCCATCAACGCCCTCATCAAAAAGGGTTTTACCGAGAACTTCAGAGCAACAGAAGAATATATTGAAGCGCTCAACTCAAAGAAAAGATTTGAACCAGCAGACCTGAAGATTTTAGAAACTTATCGGTTTGAGGGCCCCACTGACCCTGCCGATGAAATGATTTGTTTTGCCATAGAAGCAAATGATGGAATCAAAGGCACCCTGGTAATGTCATACAGTTCTGAACATTCGCAGTCAATTGAGACTATCAGGAAAATACCTAATAAAAAATGAGCTCACTTCGAAAAGGTTATTTGTTGCCAGCATCTTCATCACAGGAAATTTTTAAACCTTCATTAACAAATTGTTAACTCCGGAACAAAAATTCCCTGAGTTTTGATCTTAACAAAAATACCTCTTATCGGAGCAGACTCAAAAAAAATTTCAATTACCTTTGATCAAAAGCAAGTAGTTAAGCCTCTGGAAAGAAGAAATAAATCAGTTCTTCTCCTAAAAGACCAATCGGGTTTTCTGAACCTGGCAGGTTGGTACCTTTGCGCTACTTGTCGGAATAACTATGGCAAGTTCCGAATAATACTTTACAGGCATACTATGGAAAACCGTTCAAAAAAAATCAGACTTGGAATATTTATCCTGGCAGGATCTGCCATGTTTATCTTTCTGATTGCATTTTTTACCGCACGTGAATTTTTTGAAAAAACAGACACCTACTTCGTGGCTTTCCAGGATGTTTCGGTTAGCGGCATGGAAGTTGGCAGCACAGTAAAGTATCTGGGGATCAATGTAGGAACCATTTCAAATATTAATATTAATCCCAATGATGTCACCAGTATTGTTGTCGAACTATCCCTGAAACCCGGAACCCCCATTAAGGAGGATTCCAAAGCTGAAATTGTCTCTCTGGGGATAACCGGGATGAAAGCCATTGAAATAAGAGGAGGGACCAACGAGGCTAATTTGCTGTCCCCCGGCTCTTACATTCAACCAGGTGGATCCCTGACATCGGAAATCACCGGAAAAGCCGAAATCATTGCCACCAAAGTGGAAAACGTACTCAACAATTTACTGGTAATAACCCATCCCGACACCCTCTCAAAACTCCCCAGGCTTTTGAGTAGCATCGACAAGCTGGCAAAGAATGCTGACCGCACCATGTTAAGACTGGACTCCATTATCGACAACAACCAGTCTGATGTCAGACTGACCATACAAAATGTCAATAAAATCAGTGAAAATCTATTAAAATCAAGTGTTTCTCTGGATCAAACATTACAAAAAGTCAATCAGTTTATTGATAGTGACTCCATTGCTGATATTATCGGAAATACCCGTGCCATCACCCAAAAACTAAACAAATCAGATATCACCCGCCTGATTGAAGAACTGGCCGGAGTAGTTGCCCGAACACAGGATTTACTCATAAAAGTTGATGACGACATCAATCAGGGGACCCGTGATTTTGTTGAAAGTCAGGAATTGCTTAAGTCCACATTACGCAATCTGGATGAAGCCTCCCGAAGAATAAACAACAACCCCTCCTTACTTATCAGAAAAAGTAAACAAAATAACCTTCCCGACGAACAATTAAAGGATTAATATGAGACAAATTATACTATTCAGTTTGGTAACAATCTTTTTCCTGTCCGGCTGTGGCACGCAAAAAGAGACTATCAAGAAATATTATGTTATTGAATCGTTAAATGACTCCACCATTGCCATGACCGATTCACTACCTACAATGGATGCATGGTGTGAAGTGGCCGAAGTGGAGGTTTACCCGGCCTTCGACACCCGCCGTATTGTGCTGAGAGATGAGTCTCATCAGGTTCGTTACTTTGGCAATCATGAATGGGCCGTTTCACCGGCTGATTTCCTCACGCCCATCATCATCGATTTTTTGGCAGGATACAAAGTATTTGCCAGAGTTGACGACCGTTTTTGGGAGCGCAATCCTGATTACAGTTTTCAGACTACTGTTTTTAACCTTGAGGTAGTCTCTACTAAACGGAAGACTTTTGAGGCCCATCTAAAACTGAAATTCGATCTCATTGACGTCAGTACAGATGCCATTTTACTGACTCATAACGCCGACCGAAAATCGGAGCTTAAAGAGCGTGATTTGAATTTGCTGGCAGCAGAAATAAGCCAGATTTTTATTGATGAATTGTCAAGTTTTTCCATTCAAATAGAAAAAAACTTATCAAAGTAACTGCCGGGCGTGAAACAGAAAAAAACTCATAAATCCGCATTTTTCTCAGTAAAAGGCAATGTTATTCATGTTTTGGGCGACCTGAAAATCAATAATACTGCCACGTTTCTTAATGATATTGCCATCTTTTTCCGGGCAAACCCCGGTTCAGATTTTTCTTTGGACTTATCGGGCATTGAAGAATTGGACAGTTCCGGCGCAATGGCCCTTCACTCACTTCACCAAACCGCAAAAAAATTCCACATTACACTGAACCTGCGGGAAGCCTCTCCGGAAACAAAAAACAAACTGGAATTATTCAGCCCCGTCAGCAATAAAACTATGCAACCTGGTAAACACGGCCCTTTTTTCTATTCGCTGGGTGATAAGACCATGTGGATTCTGAAAGAATACGTAGTTACATTCTTTTATCTGGTTTCGGATATTTTGTTCTGGTCAGTTCGCGATATCTTTAATAGCAAACAACGTCGCAAAGGGGAGTTCATCAACCAGGCCGTTTCCATTGGCGTGAATGCATTGCCCATCGTTGCGTCAATGGCATTTATCATAGGACTTGTGCTTGCACTTCAATCCTCCTCACAGTTGAGAAATTTCGGAGCCAACATTTACATCGTTGACCTCACAGTAATTGCAATGATGGCGGAAATGGGACCACTGATTACTGCAATCCTGGTAGCAGGCAGAAGCGGTTCGTCGATTGCTGCCGAAATAGCCACCATGAAGGTGACTTCCGAAATTGACGCATTGAAAACAATGGGGCTTAATCCCCTCCGGTTTGTGGTAGTCCCAAAAATCTATGGCAGCCTGATAACATTGCCCTTCCTGACCATACTGGCCAGCATTTCAGGAATCGCTGGAGGAGCGCTTGCAGCATATCTCTATCTCGACATCACCCCCGAGATTTTCTTCAACCGAATGCCTGAAGCCCTGTACGAAAAAGACATTATTACCAGCTTCATAAAAAGCATCGTATTTGCACTTATCATAGTCATCACAGGAACATTCTTTGGTTTTAAAGTCGAAGAAGGTGCCGAAGGCGTTGGACGATCCACCACCAGTTCGGTTGTTGCAGCCATCACGATGGTAATTATTGCGGACAGTATTCTGGGTCTGATGTTTTATTAAAGAACTGTTTACATTTTGCTTTTGAAAGATGTTTTTGAAAAATTTGAGTACCTAAACAAACCAAAATCAACGCGAAAGGCAGAGCTATTTGAGGAAGTTTTTACGAAGTTTAAAGTGCTCAAGGCTCTAAAACATTTCAAAGGAAACATTTCCAAAAGTTTGTAAAACAGTGCAATCTTTTCAAAAGCAATGAAACAAAACAAAATTGTAGAAGTCAACCATCTGAAAGTCTCCTTCGACGAGAGAGAAGTTCTGAAAGACGTCTCCTTTTCAGCTTTACAGGGAGATATCACGGTCATCCTCGGAGGAAGCGGCTCGGGCAAAAGTACCATCCTTAAACATCTGCTGGGACTTTTCCCTGTGGACGAAGGAGTTGTTTCTTTATTGGGACAGGACATTGCAACGCTTGAAGAAAAAAATGAACTTGATTTTTATCTGAAGTTAGGAGTCTTTTATCAGAACGGAGCGTTGCTGAATTCACTCACCGTTGGCGATAATGTAGCGCTTCCTCTGGAGCAACATACCACTTTACCGCCTTCCCTTATAGAAGAGATGGTCAGAACCAAACTTAACCTTGTAAATCTGGAAGATGCCTATTATCTCTTCCCGTCTCAGTTGAGTGGAGGAATGCTCAAACGGGCAGCCCTGGCACGGGCCATCGTAATTGACCCACCCCTTTTGTTTTGTGATGAACCGGGCGCCGGACTCGACCCTGTTTCGCTTGCAGGCCTGGATGAACTGATTTTAAAACTCAGAGACCAACTGGGAATGTCTGTGGTGATGGTCACACATGAAGTTTCAAGCATTCTCAGAATTGCTGACAAAATCCTGTTTGTAGAAAACGGGGTCATTGCATTTGATGGTTCGCTGAGCGAAGCCAGAAAATCGGACCTCCCCTCGTTAAATGATTTCTTTACAGTGGGGACAGGAGGGAAAAGAGGGTAAACAACCATCACTTTAAAAGACCAGGGTAAAGAATAGAGAGTATAACCCCACGAGCCAGCATAAAAAGCAACATCCCCAACCACAGGGCATGATTCCCCATCAGAGGAAAAAACAGGTAAAACGGAAGAAAAAAGAAGCCGACCGCAGCTATCACCATGCTGTTTCGCATAGGCACAGAAGCGGTAGCACCTATATAAACGCCATCCCAGATGTATGAAGAGAAGCTTACCAGAGGGAGAAAAATCACCCAAATCAGAAAATCGCTTCCCCGTTCGACAACTTCGTTCTGATCGGTAAAAAAATGGAGAAGTTGGTTCCCTGCAATCGTATAAACCAGGGTAAACATCAGCCCCATCCCTACTCCCCAGCGAAACAAATATCCAATGGTTTTCTTCAGGGTGCTTTTATTATTTGCCCCAAACCAGCGCCCTACCATCGCTTCTGCAGCAAAAGCAAATCCATCCAGGAAATAGGAAAACAACAAAACAAACTGTAGCAATGCACTGTTGGCCGCCAGGGTAACATCTCCTATGCCAGCCGACCGGGAAGTAAAAAAAGTGAACACCGCAATTACGCTTAGCGTACGAATAAAAATATCGCCTCCTACATTCATGAATCTCGAGAATCCCTGCCGCAAAAGATCCATCCGGATAGAAAAGAAATTCCAAGCCCACCGGTATTTTCTGAAAAACAATACAATAGCCATTGTCAAACCTACATACTGCCCAGCCACTGATCCCATGGCCACACCTTCAGCTTTCATTTCAAAAACGCGCACAAACAGAAAGCTACAAAGTACATTTATCACATTTACACTCACAGAGATAAGCATTGGGTAAAAGGCATTCTGCATCCCCAGGAACCATCCATAAAAAACCATAAGTGAAATAGCCGCAGGTGCTGCCCAAATCCGTATGTAATAATAATCGCGTGCAATGGCTTTTACATCAGAAGAGCCCTCTAATAACCAAAAGCTAAAATCACCTACAGGAATCTGAAATGCCAGCAAAAGAAATGCCCCTGCAAAAGCAACCAAAAGCCCACGTTCCAATATGAGGGCCATCTCCTGCCTGTTTCCGCGACCGAAGGACTGCGCAGCAACCCCGCTCATACTCATCCGTAAAAATGCAAATCCCCAGTAAACAAAATTAAAGATAACTCCGCCAAGCGTTACTGCACCCATGAAGAGCGTAGAATTAAGGTGCCCCATAAGGTATAGGTCAACCATACTGAGCAATGGAACCGTCAGATTTGTAAGGATATTGGGAACCGCAAGCCGAAGTATTTCCTTGTTCATTTAATCATTGGTTTAATTGCTGAGCCCGGTCTGGAAAGTATGTTTGTTGCCAAACACCTCGTTGTTTCAGGGTTTGAAATATGCTTACTTTAAATTTTCTGGCTTTGGTATGAAAATATTATACACCTGGAAATTTTGCCCCTCATAAACAACAAGTTAATTCCCATGCGAATATTTAAATTTCCTCAATTCCGACAAAAATAAATCTTTTTACACTCCACTCACAGCTGCAAAGGTAATAAACCTTGTAACTCGAGTTTTTGTCCAACGCTCAACGCAATTCATTTAACAATTTTTAATTCGTTTTATTTGGAATAAGTCCAAATAAGCCCTAATTTTGGATAAGTTTATCTGAAATACGAAACATAAATAGATTGTCTAATCATAAAAACTTAAACATTATGGCATTTGAACTTCCAAAGCTCAATTATTCTTACGATGCATTAGAACCTTACATCGACGCAAAAACAATGGAAATCCACCATACCAAACACCATGGCGGATATACCAGTAAACTGAATGCAGCAGTTGAAGGAACCGACCTTGAAGGGAAAAGCATTGAAGATATTCTGTCCAATGTTTCCAAACACTCAACCGCAGTGCGAAACAATGGAGGAGGCTTCTTTAATCACAATCTCTTTTGGAAAGTGATGGGCCCTAACGCCGGTGGCAAACCCACAGGTGACCTGCTTGCTGCTATTGAAAAGAAATTTGGTTCCTTCGATGAATTCAAGGAGACTTTCAACAATACCGCGGCTACCCGATTTGGTTCAGGCTGGGCATGGCTGGTCAAAAAAGATGACGGCACCCTGGAAGTAGGCAGTACCGCTAATCAGGACAACCCACTCATGGATGTATCCGATTTGAAAGGAACACCTATTCTCGGACTGGACGTATGGGAACATGCCTATTACCTGAAATACCAGAACAAACGTCCGGAGTACATTGATGCTTTCTGGAGCGTAGTAAACTGGGACGTAGTAAGCAAATTCTTTAAAGGATAAAAACATCAATAACCATTTGTCAATCAACCAATGTTTTCATCCGGGTTAGGGATCGCCCGCAAAACCAATGCGTTTTGCGGGCGATTTTTTCTTCACCACTGCATCTGCCTGCCATTATATAAACCAGAAAAAGAATCAAATCAGATAAAACATATTTACTTTAAGCACATTCGCTCAAACCAATAAATGTCAAGCCCGTGATAAATGCAAAAAAATCCCCCTGCAGAAAGCAGAGGGATTCATCATCAAAAAGAGTTAATCAAATAATAACTCACAGCGTTACTACCCGCTTATTTAATCTCAATCATACGAGCAGGTTTGGGCTTCACCTCTTCACGTTTGTGAAGTTTAATTTTCAGCAAACCATCTTTGTAATTGGCATCAATCTTACCCTCGTCCACTTCGTTTTTAGGAATGGCGAACGAACGATTGAAAGATGAGTAGCAAAACTCACGACGGGTATAACCTTTTTCATCATCCTTTTGCTCGTCTTTTTCTTCCATTTCAGCAGAGATGCTTAAAACTCCGTTATTTACCTCTACTTTGAAATCATCTTTCTTCATACCCGGAGCGGCAACCTCAATAACATATTCGTCTTCATTCTCCATTACATTCACCGCAGGGGTAGAAGTTCTGCGGGCAGAAGTTGCCGGAGTTCCGAAAAAATCACCACCGAAGAAATCGTCAAAAATATTGGCAATTTCGGGTACCTGGTTGTTGAATCTTCTTACAAGTGCCATAGTTATATCCTCCTAAATTTTTGGTTTAACAATTAGTTTTTTTATTCTCTGACTTACCTACATCAAAGGAAATGCCAATACCATAAACCTGTAAAGATGACAGTATTACACCTTGTTATGCGCCAATTTGTCACTACTCTCAGTAATACTGAGCCATTTTGTCACTAAGTCATCCAAAATTCCACATTTCTCAATAAAAAATCACCTTGTAAACTCCATAATATCACCGGGTTGACAATCCAGATCCCGACAAATTGCTTCCAGGGTACTAAAGCGAATCGCTTTCGCTTTGCCGGTTTTCAAAATTGACAATTTGGCTTGCGTGATATCTATTCTTTTGGCCAATTCTCCGAGGGAGATTTTCCTTTTGGCCATAACCACATCCAAATTTATAATGATCGCCATCATTCTCTGTTTAAATAGTTAACTCCTGTTCTTCCTCAAGCAAAACGCCTTTTGCAAAAACCTCAGCGAGAAGCAGTGCAACCACAGCAATAATTAACAGCAGAGGCTCTGAAGCATATTGAATAACCTCATAATTCTTCAAATCAAATAATGATAAGTTGATTTTTCAGGAAAGAAATTTTGAAAAATAATCACCCAGATATAGCCCAATCAAAATCCACCCCATCTGCCGGATGAAACGAACATTTCTACGATCAAAGAAATTCCCATCTTTAAGAGCAGAAATTAGTTTAAAGAATCGGAAGGGCAACAAGAAATAGAACACAAACATAAAAAAGAGAAGTCTGACCAAAAAGAATTAAAATACGGATAATGTAGAGATAACATGAAAGAGCCAACAAAAAAAGATCTTTGACCAGGAAACATTTTTTATTTCCTCCCAACAATTCCTGTGTGTAAAGGGTCGTTTCAAACGAGAAACGACCCTTTAGTTTTAAATGGTGAGTTCGTACGTGACAGAATGTGGCCAGCTTCTTACTTGCCCCATGCTCCATGCCCTATGCCAGGCACTCCGAGCTATCAGCCTCTATAAAACAAAGCCTTAATAATATAGAACGCCATACGAGGATTCTCCTTCAACCGACGGGTTGAATACCCGAACCACTCTTTACCGAAAGGGACATAAACCCGCATCTTATGCCCTGCTGCCAGAAGTTCTCTTCTTAACTCGGGTGTAACCCCATACAACATCTGGAATTCATAATTCTTATCCGTCAATGAATAGCGCTGAATAAGCCGTTGTGCACCATCTGTAAGCTCCCGGTCGTGAGTGGCAATTCCAACAAAAATACTTTTCTGAAAAAGATAGTCCAGAGCATCCAAGAAATGAACGTTTATTTCCTTGCGATCCTTGACAGCAATGCTTTCGGGCTCCACATAAATACCTTTGCACAGCCGAACATTGACGGGACTCCCAGCAGAATGTAAGCGGGCAAGAAACTCCAAATCTTTGGGTGTACGCTTCAGATACGCCTGAATCACGATGCCAACGTTAAGCGGATACAACTCATGAAGCCGCCGGTACAATTCCAGTTCAGCATCCACACAACTACTGTCCTCCATATCGATGCGAACAAAAGAATGATACGAATGTGCTTTTTCAACAATATCCCGGATGTACCCGAAACAGGTTTCAAAATCAATTTGAAGTCCGAAACTGGATGGTTTAAGTGAGTAAGTCGCATGAATCCCCTCCTGCTCAAATCGCTCAATCATTTCCAGGTAAATCTGCCGGACTTCTTCAGCCTGCCCAAGCTCCGAAATATATTCCCCCAGATGGTCAAGCGTTACGCTGATACCCTCTCTGGCCAGATTGTGTGAAGCAGCAACTGCATCATCAATGTTTTGTCCTGAGATGTAGCGTTTTGAAAAAATCCAGACAAATTTCTTTGGCAGATAAGGCAAAACCGAAGCAATGAATTTGTTTATCATACGTTAGAGAGATAAAGACTACGACCAGGATATTGAAATCTCATAATTTTTCACCTGAGCCATAAGTCATGTAACATAAGTCCGTTTTTTCAGTATATACCCCACCCAACCACAAAGGACTCATGTAAATTTTCCAAATAAAGGGCAGAAAAAAAATGACACATCTCACGATTAAGTCAGTAATTGACTTAGTCTGATAAAATTCATATTTTGTATTTAACCTGAACCATCAATCAGGTTAGGATGAAAACGAGGGGCGGGTAAAAGGGCATATTAAAAGATATGAACAGGTACATATTCACAGGGTTATTTGTTGCCGCAGCATTATGGCTGTTAACGGCAAAAACGGGTTATGCTCAAGGCTGCAGCTACACATCACAAGCCAACGACATCAATCAGGACAAGTTGTGTGCGCCGGTAACGGCAACATGGGAAGTTCTGTACAGAGGAGTGATGGATGGTGGCACAGGAAATGTGCGCATCATTATCGACTGGGGCGATGGCTCCCCCGAAGAAAGTATTCCTGCCGTCAATTTCGCCACAGGCAACTGGCGGGTAACTGAGAGTCATACCTATCCGGAATTTGGCGACCTTTGCAACTATGAAGCGCAAGCATGGCTTTGGGTTGATGGACAAAGATGTACCAGTTCCATTCAGACTCAGCTGGTTACCGTTTGGGCTGTGGACGATGAAAATGGAGGAGAACTGAGCATCAGTCCTGATGTTTTTCCGATATGTGTAGGCAACGATGGCACCGTCCGTTTTACAGATGTGAGCCAATGGAACTGTACTCCTCCTGACGAAAATGACACTCCAAACAACCGAAACCGATGGACTCAATGGATTTACGGAACCGGAGCCACTACCATAAATGACGCAACAGTCGATGGCATCAATTATTCCTGGCCGCATACCGGCTCTATTGAATACTACCCTTTTCCGGCAGAAGGCCCGGCACCTCCCCCATCTTTATCAGACGAAATTTACATCCCCGACTATTACGCTGTTGGCGACATGTTTGAAGTTACCATCCGCAACTGGAACACTTGTAACCCTTACAATGAGGATCCCAACACTCCTCCCGGCGACCCTATAAACGGTGATAATCCGCCAGTCACGACCACTGCCATTGCCCTCATTGTGGCTTTGCCCGACGGGTCAATAGATGCTGCCGGTCCATTTTGTGAAACAGACCCCCCATCCACACTGACTCCGGTAACTCCCGGCGGAACATGGGCAGGCCCCGGTGTTGACCCTGTTTCCGGAGAGTTCACCCCTGTTGCTGCAGGTCCCGGCACACATACCATCACCTATAATGTAGCAAACACCTACGGATGCTCCGCCACAGAGAGCATTAACATCGAAGTTCGCGAATCTCCAACCATTGATGTTTCACCCGGAACAGCCATTCATCTATGTCCCGGTCTGGACTTGCAATTGAATGCAACCATCAGTGGAGGAACACCGCCTTACTCGATTCAATGGACCGGAAATACAGCCCCTCTGAGCGCAACAGACATAACCAATCCGGATTTCAACACCACAAACCTGGGGAATTATTCACTCACAGCAACCGTCACCGATGCTACCGGTTGCAGCAATCAGTCCACCATTACAATAGAAATCGGTGAAGTCTCCATTGACTTTGATCCAAATCCGGTAGAGGTATGTGCCGGTGAGACCATAGAACTCAGCCCCATCATTGATGGGGGCTCAAAAGTATTTGTCGATCACCAGTGGAGTGGAAGTGAAACAAGCAAGCTTTCGGCCACGGACATCCCGAATCCACAATTCATCTCAACTGAAACAGGAACATTTACATATACTTATACTGTGACGGATGATCTGGGGTGCTCTGATCAAACGGATATCAGCGTTATCGTTAAAGAACAACCCGTTTCAGATG
>NZ_JADQBH010000240.1 GCF_016278715.1 Marinilabilia sp.
GAAAATCAGCCATAGACTGCCTTCAATGGGCACATCATAAACAAGTCTTCCGATTATAAGTCCCAAACCCAGTTCAAACAACCCAATAATGAGAAAAGGTAACAATTTGGCAACGATAAAAGTCGATTTTCTGACCGGGGTAACATTCATCTGCTCAATGGTTCCCATCTCTTTTTCCCGAACCAGATTCATGGACGTCAGAAACATTCCAACCACAGACACGAGAACCACCAAAATTCCGGGAACCATAAATAATTTGTAATTGAGTTCGGGATTATACCAAAAAGCGGATGTTGTGGATATTTTTGACTCGGGTGCAACCCCCGTCAATTCTACGGAAAAATTTTTCATTGACCGATGTGCAACCTGTTGAAAATAGGCATACCCCAGCTGAGCCTGCTGTGAATTGATGGCATTGGCCAGTAACTGCACCCTGGAAGTTTGTCCTTCCATCGCACCTTCTTCAAAACCATCGGCAATAACCAGTAAAAAATCAGTTGTCCCCTCCTCTATCTGTTTGATGCCCGATTCAACATTTGACGGCGAAGAAGCCATCTCAAAAAACGGGGAAGCATCTAACTCACTGACCAGCCGGCTACTGAGTGCTGAATGATCGTTATCATAAACGGCAATCTGAAGATTTCTCATCTCCAGCGTAGCTGCATTGACCAGAATCAATAATTGCACCACCGGAAGAACAATAATAAGCCTAAGGATGGTTTTATTCCTTTTTATTTGAATAAACTCTTTTTGTAAAAGGGCAAATAGAATTCTCATTGTTTTAATTTTATTAAGGAGCCCGAGCCCAGTTTAAAAAGCATCTTTATTGCCAAACTCATCGTTATTTTCAACGTCTTGATTAAAAAAAAATATATATTTCTTTATACGACACTCATTAGGTCAATTAACAACCACCATTGTCAGGTTAAATCCCAAAACATCAATTATGTTTGTTTCATAGAAAGAATCGCCCAAACTGTTACACAATCAATAATTCAATGCATTAAAAGCTGGCCTCCATTCGGGACCCGATTCATTTGTTCTGGCTACCACGGGTTGCCACCCGCGGTTATTCATTCAAGCCTGACCTTAAAATTCCGGATACTTAAAAACAAAAAAGCCACCAAGAAGCCGGTCATTATGAGGACTTCTTTCCAGACCACAAACAATCCTGCACCTTTGAACATGATATCCTTAAGTGCTGAAATGTAATAGCGGGGTGGCATAAGATGACTGAACCATTGTAGCCACACGGGCATATTTTCGATGGGATAAATAAATCCTGACAACAAAATGGTTGGCAACATCAGTGCAAAAAGGGAGATAAACATGGCTACCATCTGATTGGGCGCCACAGTTGAAATAAATATTCCCAGTGAAAGAGCAAGAAGGATATATAGAAGACTCACAAAAGTGAGCAACAGGTAGCTACCGGACATGGGCACATGAAAGACAAATACACCAATGGCCAAAATTGAGAATGCATTAACCAATGATAAAATTACATAAGGTGCTACCTTCCCCAGAATTATCTGCCATGGTTGCAAAGGAGATATCAGCAATACTTCCATGGAGCCATATTCCTTTTCGCGGGTGATAGAAATGGAGGTCATCATAGCTGAAACCAAAATTAGAATCATGGCCATAATTCCAGGAACAGACATAAAAACCCCCCTCAATGATGGATTGTAAAACATCCTGGCTTCCACTACCAGCGGCTTCTTCCGTCTGTTTGTCACGTCTGTGGATTCAATTTCGTAACCCGCTACAATGCCCTCTGCATAGTTGACCAAAATTCTGGCAGTATTGGCATCTGAAGCATCTGCAATAAACTGCACCTGTGCCCCATCCGGTCTTTCCATACTGCTTCCGAAATCAGGAGCAAAAACCACAGCCATCTGAATGTCTCCCCGGCGCAGTGCATTTTCCATCTGCTCACGACCCGAATAATAATCCTGAACCATGAAATACCCTGAAGAAACCAGACGGTCGATAACCTGACGACTAGAATAATCCCTGGCGTTATCGAGAACTCCAATCCGGGCATCTTTGATCTCTGTGGAGATGACATATCCAAATATAAGGATCTGGGCCAGGGGCATGACAAACAAGACGACAAGCGTCCTTTTATCCCGGAAAATATGCATGGCCTCTTTTCTGATAAAACTCCAAAGTTGCTTCACAATCAATCAGTTTGGTCGGGTTAATTTTAAAAACACATCGTTCATGGTATCACACTCCAGCTGAGCCTTTAGTGCTGAAGGAGTATCCAGAGCAGTTATTTTTCCATCCACCATAATGGTTACACGGTTACAATATTCTGCCTCATCCAGATAATGAGTCGTAACAAACACTGTAATCCCCTCATTGGCTGACTGATATATCAACTCCCAGAATTGCCGGCGGGTTATAGGGTCCACCCCGCTGGTTGGTTCATCAAGAAAAACAATTTTAGGCCGATGCAGCACGGCAACCGAAAAAGCGAGTTTTTGCTTCCACCCCAATGAAAGTGTACTCAACAATCTGTTGCGCTGTTTCGTAATTCCAAGCCGGGAAAGCATTTCATCGGAACGCTTCTTTATTTCGGGAGTCGACAAACCATAAATAGTACCAAACAACCGAATATTCTCAAACACCGTCAAATCGTCGTAAAGAGAGAATTTCTGACTCATGTAGCCGATGCTTTTTTTTACCTTTTCGGGATGCGTTTTCACATTGTAACCAGCTACTTCCACCAACCCGGAGGTGGGCAAAGACAAACCACATAATATCTTTATGGCAGTGGTTTTACCAGCACCGTTGGCTCCTAAAAAACCAAAAATCTCTCCTTTTTCCACATGAAAATTCAACTGGTCATTGGCCGTGAAATCTCCAAATTTCTTAACCAGGTCCCGAACGTTAATGACGTGAGTTGATGCTTCCATTTTTTAAACCTATTGTTAATAATTACTGAACACGAAATTCTATTTCCCTTATTTGTCTTATTCCAAATGTTCTTGTTTTATTTAACAAAATATTTCTAAAATGGCTACGCCATTTTTTTTGATGTCCACGAATTACGCGAATTTTACGTATTATATAGAACTGTAAGCAGTTCTTAAAAAAGTCTTGAGTAGCAACACTCGCCCGCAGGGCATAAATTCGTGTAATTTGTGGACAATAAAAGTAATTGCGAAGCAATTTGCCTATCCAGTAAATTCTCATTTGATTTTCTTTTACTTGTTTGGTTCTGGCTGTGCTGTGCCTGGCTATGAAGTTCCCATCAAAGCCATAAACCGGTCTTCAATTCCAGGTTGGATGACCCGTATGCTAACCTCATCACGGCCACGACTCTTCAAGAACTCACGCAACTCTTCGCTGTGGTCGCCCCCACCTTTAAAAGTCAAATGTAATTCTTCCCCAAAAGGGAATACCGTCTCAACCATTTCAAAATCGCGGCAATCCAAAATAAGGCGATACATATTTCCAATGGAAACACCAAACAAAGTTTTCTGAAAGCCATTCACAATCTCCCCTGGAGTAGCCACTTCAAGGATCTTTCCTTTCTGCATAAGTGCCACCCTGTCGCACCGGGAAGCTTCATCCATGTATGGGGTTGAAACAATAATGGTAATCCCAAACTCTTTTAACTGATGGAGCATGGCCCAGAATTCACTTCTGGAAACCGCATCAACCCCAGTAGTAGGTTCATCGAGCACCAGTAGTTCGGGCTTATGAATGAGGGCACAGGATAGTGCAAGTTTCTGTTTCATACCTCCGGAGAGCTTTCCTGCAGGACGTTTCCGGAAAGGCTCAATCTGTTGATAAATATCTTTTATCAGATGATAATTTTCCTCAATGGAAGTTCCGAAAACAGAGGCAAAAAAATTCAGGTTCTCTTCCACTGACAGATCTTCATACAACGAAAATTTGCCGGGCATATACCCCACTATTTTTCGTATTGACTTGTAATCCTTCACCGGGTCAAGCCCCATCACCCGGACTTTGCCCGAATCAGGAAGCAACAGCGAGAGAATAATCCTGAACAAAGTACTTTTACCGGCTCCATCGGGACCAATCACCCCAAACAACTCGCCCTTTCGAACCTTAAAACTCAGGTCACAGAGTGCAGGAACCTGTCCATATTTTTTTGATAAGGAATCGACATCAATCATAAATAGATTGTTAGAAATTGTATTCACCTTAGCTTAAAGCAGCGTTTTTGTCATTAGAGATTGCTTCAGGCATGCCCCTCTCAATGACAGAGCCTCCTGCCATCGGCCAACCTTTTACATATTGATTCATCATAATAATGCGTACCTATTAAATACTTTCAAAAGATCATAATCGGAAAAACATGAGAAAAACAAACAAATACACATAACTGGTATAACCCGCGTTGGGGGTCGATTCTCATGTAAACATTACATCTATTAAATATTTGACAGCCTTTTAACCTGAGTGATGTTTGAAGCACGAAGAATTTGCTGTAGAGCTCTATAGCAAAAATTTAACGAACGATTAAATCATAGTCCCAGGTTAAAAAATCACTTCTCCCGGCATTCCAATTTTCATTTTTCCCTCAGCATTGGGGACTCTTACTTTAACAGCGTATACCAAATCCACGCGCTCCTCTTTAGTCTGAATAATTTTTGGAGTAAACTCAGCAGAGGAAGCCACCCACGAAATGATGCCATTAGTCTGATGTTCACTATCGGCATCCTTATCATACACTACGGTCACCTCCTGACCAATCGTCACATCATCAAGCTGACTTCCGGACACATACACGCGCAAAATAAGTTCCTCCATTTCCGCCATCTTAAACAAAGGCTTGCCGCTAGTAGTAAATTCGCCCTGCTCGGCATACTTTTCAAGAACAGTCCCCGACACAGGTGTATTGATACGGCAACGAATCAGTTGCTCTTTGGCAGCATCAATCCGGGATTCTGTCATCATCTTTTCTGCCTGAAGAACCAGCCTTTGCGATTTGACCTGTTCCAATTCCCGCAATGCCACATTGTATTGCCCTGCCACCTCATCGTATTGTTGCGTAGAAATAGCATTTTGCTCATGCAAATTGCTGACTCGGTCATACTCCTTTTTCAGAACCGCAAGTCGTTCATCCTGTACATCAACACTTCTCTGAAGCTGAGTCATACGAGCAGTTACACCCTTTGCGGAAGCATACAACTGCTCCAGTTCAAGCCGGGGCAAGACCGTATCCACCAATCCCACATTTACCTCTTTCTCCAGCACATCACCCTCCTCAATGTTCAGTTGAACCAGGGTTCCGTTGGCACGTGAACTGACCACCACTTCCTCAGCCTCAAAATTCCCGTAGGCGTCAGATAAGGAGTTATTTCCATTGCAGGAAAAAAAGGAAAAGGGGACCAATACGGTCGAAAAGAAAATAAAAATAAGCCTTTTCGGAAATTGATTTTTTTTTGGATTCATATCAAATTAAGATTAGGTCGTTACTCTATGGTTTGTTTATCTCCGCTCAGAAATTTCATGGTCATACCCTGCAAATACCCCAGCTGATGCAAATCCTTATTAATTAGCGCACTGATGTGCAAATCCAGGTCGTCAAGATATTCAGAAGTTGTAATACTGCCGTTTTTAAGAAGGAGGGCACTATTTTCTTCAATCCCTTGGCGCAGTTCAACAATTTTCCTGTCCAGTTCAATCAGTTGTTGGAAACGCGACAACTCCCCATCCAATTGATTTACTGCCCGGTACTGATTAACCCTGAACGTCTCCTCCTCTATATCCACAAGGCGCATTTGGTTTTCCATAACTTTTTTAGCCCGTTTTGTTTCGTTCCAGTCCCATGGCGTCCATTTCAACCTTAGTCCCATCATATAAAAGGTATCAAATTCATCCTTCAGCATATTGTAACCGGGATTTCCATATCCTCCCTGCCCAAAAGCAGCAAGTACAGGCCAGCGATTTCGTTGCTGCAATTCGGTCATTTGCTCCAGTCGTTTTTTCTGAAGTGCGAACAATGAATATTCGGGACGTGGTTCAGGAATCAACAATTCGCCGGCAGAAGGCTTTATCAAACCCGAAGCACTCTTAACCAGCTCTCCCAAAAACGATGCAAGATTAGCCAGTAATGTTTCTTCGCTTGTTTCAACAGAAATCAACTGCTGCTGAACCTCGAAATACTCGGCTTCAAGTTTCTTTGTGGCACTCTCAGAAACTGCTCCATTTGCCAGCAGTGCATCTAACTCGGAAATGCGACTTTCCAAAACTTTTAGCTTATGACTGATTTGTTGCTTCTGCTCCTCCAGCATTAAAATACTGAAAAACAATTCAGCGACTCTTTTAGAGACATCAAGCATTTGCACCTCAATACTCTGAGTCTCTATGTTGCCGGCAATTTGTTCAACATCAATCCTTTTACGCGTTTTTCCCCCATCGTAGAGGATCTGACTAACATCAATGGCAACCTTATACTGGTCTTTAGGAGCTTGCGGGACAGAAAACCCGGGCACCTGAACGTCCATATTCACCGAAGGGACATCACTTTGCCAGGAAGACTGTCCGGTGGCTTCCATTCGGGGCAACCATTTATTTTTTAGGTTTTGAATATTCAAATCTGATGAACTCAACAAAACCTCCTTGCCTTTGAGCAAAGGAAAATTCTGTTCTGCCTTATCCAGACAATCAAACAACGTCAGATTTTGAGCAGAAACATTGGCGGAAAAGGAATAAAGCAACATACTAATGAGCGGAATTATTATAAACCCATAGCTCTTGCAAACGCCGGAACATCGGTAACCCTTGCGGCTTCTCTCTCCTCCACCGTTGGAATAAGTACAGAACTTTCTTAACAAAAACATCATATACAATTTTGAGTTAACGATTCATCCGTATAAAATTTGTCTAAGTTATTGGTCGAAAAGAACTCGCGATTCTTTTATACATAACCTGTTGTCACAGGTTTGAATTTTAAAGTTCCACGCTCAATTATTTTGTGATATTTATGCTTAAAAATATCATGCTCGTTTCAACTATATACAAAAGGTTCAAAAGCATAGTGATGCATCAGGCCTGATACTCAGTTAACACACTTCTGCAAATAAATTCATATAAATTGATCCTACGGTTTTCCAGAAAGGTCATGAATTCTTCATCAGACTTAAAAAACATGCGCGACAGCAACGGTCTGGAAATGAAGGGAAATAAAGACAGCCCCACAATATTGATAACTAATGAACGCGGCTCTATGGGAATTATCTCACCACTTTCAATTCCATTTTCAATAACTTTAATAATCAATTCCGGATTAATTCCCGTTGCCAGCATCAACTCTTCAATGCGATCCGGAGAACGATTAATCTCCCCAATAACAAATGCAGGCAGATAAGGCATTTGCATCAACATATCGGTATAGGCATTGACAGCAGCTTTAATCAGACTTTTCACACTCCCGTTTCCCTGTTGCAGTTCAGTCTGGATAGAGGGCCAGAAATTATTAAAAGCCTCCAAAAATATCTTATCGAAGAGTTTCTCTTTGCTTCGAAAATGATAGTGCAATAAAGCTTTATTAATTCCTGCTTCATCAGCAATCTCCTGCATTCTGGCTCCATCGTACCCTTTGTGCACAAAAACTTCCCGGGCAGCCTGTAAAATTAATGCTTCTGCATCTTGATTTTCAGTTGTTTTCTTGTTGACCATTTGTTTTAACCATCTGTTTTAACCATCTGGTCAAATTTAGAAAGTTTTTTTTTATCTGCAAAAAAAACAGCTAAGACTGTGTGAAAAAACACAAAATATGCGGATAAATTAATTCACAGGCGTCTGATTTAAGAAAGAGATTGCTTCATTACTTTCGAAATGGCAAGGCCTAAGGGCGCTTTGGGGAGCATGTTGTTAAGGACTGAATTTTGGGCACTACCGAAAATACAGCCACCACAACATTAAACGATTCGGGAGACCAAGAAGCATCAATTCAAAGAGAAAGGCCATTTGAAAAGAATCATTAATGCAAGTCCAACCGTTCTTTTAACATTATCAATTTTTGCTTAAAGAATAATCTTCTTTGGGACGAGCGATTAAAACACCATTAATATGACTTTTCCCGGAAACGTACTCTTCCATTGTCTGTTCCGAAATCCGAACTCTGTTACCATTGGTGGAGGCATGAATAAAATGAAGTTCTGCATTGGTGAAATAGGCGAACCCCAAATGTGCGACATCCAATCCTCCTATATTCGTAGTAAAGGCAATAATATCACCGTTCTTAACAGAATCAGTTATTTCTGAAATGTAATCACTGGAAACATATTTAAAATCATACCCTGAAATTTCATTTTCAATTGCAGACATATCTTTCACAAAGACAGGATTTCGGGAAAGAACCGGATATTTCTCGGGATTTTCAGACATAAAATAAACAGAAGCATCAAAATCTTTGTTGCCCAAATCATTACTCACAATCTCCACAATGCCTTTTCGTTCATTGTGATACAACCAATCGGTGAAATAATGAAGCCGCGATGGATATCCGGAAATTACTTCATCCCTGTACCGCAAAGATCTCAGATATTCAATAAAATCAGAAATACTCGAATCGCCGTTTTTTATCATAAAGGACAAGCCCAAAACATTTTCAACAAAAGTGGTGCAGTCAAACTCACGAAAATTAATCACCAGTTTTTCCTCATCAGAAATGTCGAGAGTATTGGCAACATAAGGGGTTTCTTCAAAGTACAAAGCAACCTTAATAATGATGTCTGATAATTCCTCGCTCTTTAGTTTATCCGAGTCAATATCATGGAAGAATTTCTCAAAAATAACACTATCGTCAGGCGCATTCAGCACCACCTGAACGACCTCAGGTGTAATTGATTTTTCCTTATCATTACCATCTTTCTGAGGATCCTTCCCGGAAAGAAAACATCCGGATAAAAAGTACGCGGAAAACAACAACAGAAAAAGAAATTTGTATTTTTTCATTGGTATAGAATTTTATAGAAATATTCTTTAGTTAAAACTTCGATATTTCTTGACAAGTGCCTGATACGGTGGCCCCTAAAACAAAAAGAATTAATTCCAACTCATTCACAATTAAAACTTTGAGTCATCGCGTCGCGGTACTTAGACTTTAGAAAACAGACTATTGATTGTGAGATCACTCTCGTTTCATATTACCAAAAATATAGTATCGCACTTAATACTGCAAGCAATGAGTGAAATCTATAGTGCTGCGGAAGCGAAAAATATTTCCACCTTCTCTGTTTTGACAACAATATCCGTTTTAACACCACACTCATTCATCACAAAAATCATCATTTTAATAAAACCGGAAACAAAGAAATAGAAGGAACAAAAAACAATTCAGTATCTTCCGGGTTAATAAAATCTCATGCCATTAAAATAATTCCCGTGAGTGGAGAGCATAAAATTAAAAGCAAACAAAAAACTCAGCAAATCATAACCTGATGCAATTACTTAAGACTGAACTACAAAACGACACCAACACCTTTCGCCAAAATTTATCCAAAAATAAAGCAATAGCACTCTCTTTACGTGAAAACCTGGAAAAGGCCGCTTCCGGCGGCTCTTCCAAAATGCAAGAAAAGCATACCTCAAGAGGCAAATTGCTGGTTCGCGAACGAATAGAAAAACTACTTGACCCCCACACGGCATTTCTGGAACTATCGCCACTTGCAGCCATTGGTCAATACAACGATGAATTTCCTGCAGCTGGTATTGTTACGGGCATAGGCACTATTCATGGCCGACAGGTAATGATTGTTGCCAACGACGCCACCGTAAAAGGTGGAACCTATGTGAAAGAAACCATCAAGAAACACCTCAGGGCTCAGGAAATTGCAGGAAAAAACCACCTGCCCTGTATCTATCTGGTCGATTCGGGAGGCATTTTTTTGCCCCAACAAGCAGAAGTTTTCCCGGACAGGGACGATTTTGGAAGAATATTTTTCAATCAGGCCCGGCTGTCGGCGGAAGGAATCCCCCAAATATCCATTGTCATGGGTTCCTGTACAGCTGGCGGAGCTTACATACCTGCGATGAGTGACGAAACCATCATCGTAAAAAACCAGGGTACAATTTTTCTGGCCGGCCCCCCACTGGTAAAGGCAGCCACCGGAGAAGAAGTTTCGGCAGAGGAACTGGGCGGTGGCTTGGTTCACACCAGCATCAGCGGTGTGGCAGACTACCTGGCCGAAAATGACGAACATGCTTTAGCAATTTGTCGGGATATATTGGAAGCATTTGGGCCTGAAAAACCAAATTACCTGGAGCGTAAAAACGATTACGAAGAACCTTTTTACCCGTCAGAAGAACTCTACGGACTGATTCCCACAGGAAAAGCCCCGTTCCCAGATGTAAGAGAAGTCATTGCCCGTATTACTGATGGCAGTCGTTTTCATGAGTTTAAGCCCGATTATGGAAGCACATTGGTTACTGGATTCGCTACCATTCATGGATTCACTGTTGGCGTTCTGGCCAACAACGGGGTGCTTTTCTCCGAGTCTGCTTTAAAAGGCACGCACTTCATAGAACTGTGCAATCATCGTAAAATCCCGATGGTATTTCTTCAAAACATTACCGGGTTCATGGTAGGGAAAGAGTATGAACAGGGGGGTATTGCCAAAAACGGAGCAAAAATGGTTCATGCACTAGCCAATTCGGTAGTCCCGTTTTTCACTGTTATTATCGGAGGGTCATACGGGGCCGGCAATTATGCCATGGGCGGCCGTGCTTACAGCCCGCGTTTTCTGTTTATGTGGCCCAATGCCCGTATTTCGGTAATGGGCGCCCAACAGGCCGCCGGAGTATTAAAAACCCTCAAGATAGATCAAGCCCGGATAAAAGGAAAAGAGGTCAGTGAAACAGAGCTGCAAACCATAGAGGACGAGATCAACCACAAATACGAAACAGAAGGGTCCCCCCGGTACAGCACCAGTCGCCTATGGGATGACGGCATAATTGACCCTGTAGACACCAGAGATATGTTGGGACTGGCAATTCAATCAGCCGCCGGAACCAAAATTCCCAAACCCAAATATGGAATTTTCAGAATGTAACCAAACTGCATACTTAACTACTATGATTTATTTAACAAAGAAATTCGCTCAGAATGTCTGTTACCTTGAATTGAGCAGGCCCGAAAAAAGAAATGCCTTCAACAAAGAGATGATTGAGCAATTAATTGATTACCTGAACAGTACGGCAGAGAGCAATCAATTCAGAGTGTTGTTAATTTCAGGAAAGAACCGGTTTTTCTCTGCAGGTGCCGATTTGGGATGGATGAAGGAGGCCCGGGAGCAGAATGAAGCCCAAAATCTGGAAGATGCAGAACTTTTCAACAAACTATTCCGCGCTTTTTCGGATTACCCCAAACCCATAATAGCCTGCGTGGAGGGAGGAGCCTACGGGGGTGCAATTGGGTTACTTGCCTGTGCTGATATTGTTACTACCACTCCCGATGCCACTTTCAGGTTTTCTGAAACATCTATCGGCCTGATTCCGGCCACCGTTGCCCCTTGGATAATGCGCAAAACAGGAAGTTCCTTTGCCAGATCTGCCCTTCTTTCAGGACTTCCTTTTTCCGGTACCAATGCCCTCGGAAGTGGATTGGTTCAGTACCTTTTCCCACAGGACAAAATAATCCCAAAAACCCGGGAAATTGCTAACCAAATAGCACGAAACAGTCCGCAGGCAACAAAAGAAACGAAGAATCTTCTGAACAGAATAGACCGACAATTTGTTCCAATTGACGAAGAATTAACCCAATATTGTTCAACAAAAATTGCAAAGGCAAGAATATCGGATGAAGGACAAGAGGGAGTCAATGCTTTTTTTGAGAAACGAAAACCATCATGGAATAACTAAAATGGCTCATAATAACATTCATAAAATATTAATAGCAAACCGCGGAGAGATTGCCCTGCGCATCATCTCCACTGCACACAAAATGGGCATTGCAACCATATTCCCTGTTACGCGTGAAGAGGCCCGCTCACTCCCCGCCCAACGTGCCGACGAGATTTTCCTATTTGAAAGTTCAAATCTGTCGGAAACTTATCTCAATCCTGAAAAACTAATACATATTGCCAAAGAATATGGTGCGGATGCCGTCCATCCCGGTTATGGATTCTTATCAGAAGATGCAGGTTTTGCTGCCAAAGTTCAGGATGAAGGACTCGTTTGGATAGGCCCGTCTGCCAAGTTGATAGCTCAAATGGGCAACAAACTGGAAGCTAGGAAAACAGCCGAAAAAGCCGGCCTCCGGATGACCAAAGCGATTTCCGGCTCTCCTGAAGAAATTTTGGAAAAGCACCAGCATCTCTCCTTCCCTTTGCTGATAAAAGCAGCCGCCGGAGGGGGTGGAAAAGGAATGAAAATTGCCAAAAACAGTGTTGAACTCAAAACTTTTTTAAATGATGCTGCCAGAGAAGCTTTAAGCTATTTTGGCAACAAAACGGTATTCGTCGAAGAATACCTGGAAAACCCAAGACACATTGAGGTTCAGGTTTTCGGTGACCAGCATGGCAATACCGTTCATCTATTTGAGCGTGAATGCTCCATACAGCGCCGGTACCAGAAAATAATTGAGGAAGCCCCCTCCCCATTTGTAAATGCGGAACTGAGAGAAAGACTTACCTCTGATGCGTTAAAACTTTGCAAGGAAATCAATTACTATAATGCCGGGACGGTTGAGTTTTTAGTAGATGATTCCGGCAATCATTATTTCCTGGAAATGAACACCCGTCTTCAGGTGGAACATCCCGTCACCGAGGCCATTACCGGTCTGGACCTGGTGGAGGAACAAATAAAAGTTGCCATGGGCCTCCCCCTGTCCTTCACACAGGACAACCTTTTTATGAATGGACATGCAGTGGAAACACGCCTCTATGCTGAAAATGCCTTGAATGATTTTAGCCCGGAGCCCGGTGACATTAATTTCATTAAGTGGCCGGAGAATCGAATTGCCCGCACAGATACTTTTTTTGACAGTCCTACCGAAATACAATCCCATTTCGACCCCATGCTGGCAAAAATCACTTCATGGGGACATACACGTGAGATGGCCATTAAAAAACTGACTGCATCCCTTCAACAAACAACCATTCTGGGAGTTACCACCAACCTGCCCTATCTGCGTGAAGTTTTGAAAACGAATGCTTTTATTTCAGGAGATACCACCACCCAATTTACTTCAGTTTACCGCGATGCGCTGAGGCAGGCCATCCACCACAACGGCAGTGAAAAGACCAACTTGCTCCTTGCTGCCTATCTGGTTTGGGTTTCCTTTTACCGGAAACCATCAACTAAAAACCTCTTTTCCGGATTGGGACACCTTCGATGGAACGGAAATCACACGGTTGATTTCAATGAAGAAAAATACCTCCTGTCTATTACAAGAATAATCAGAAAAACCATAAAATGGAAACTCAACAAACAGGAAATGGATTTCCTCAAGGTAATTAGTTTCGCTGACAATCACATGACGTTTGAGTTCAGAAGTCACGACCATCACATTTCCTGGCATTATTTGGCAAACGGGGAACTGATGCTGGGCACCGGAGGATACACCTATCGTTTGAAACCAGGTTTTCTTCTGCAGGAAAGCTTTCAGTCTGTTGCAAAAAAAAACCTCAACGATGCAGATATCGTAGCTCCCATTCCGGGAAAAATCACATCAATTAAGGGTACACCCGGGACTGATATCCGCAAAGGGTCGGCGGTTGTTATTCTTGAAGCCATGAAGATGGAAAACACTCTGTCAGCAAATACAGACGGAACCATTGAAGAAATTCTGGTGAAGATTAACGAACAGGTTAAAGCAGGACAACTACTTGCACGAATTAAAATTCATCAACCGGAAAACACACACCAGGAGAATATTTCCGGAACGAAATAACAATAGCTTTTAAGCGGTTAGAGATTAAACCACATCAATTTAACAGAAAAGATTGAACCATAAAACATCAACCATAATGATAATTACGACCGAAGCACACGAAGCCTACAGGCAAAAAGTGCGTGAATTTGCTGAAGCGGTTATAAAACCCGAGGCAGAAAGACTAGACAGAGAGGAACTCTTTTCTGCTGAACTCACCAGAAAGATGGGGCAAGCCGGCTTGTTTGGCATCACCCTGCCCGGAGAGTATGGCGGACAAGGTCTTGATACCCTCTCCTATATTATTGCCATTGAAGAACTATCGAGGGTGGATGCCTCACAGGCAGGCACTATTGCAGCGCATAACAGTTTGGGCATCACCCCCATCTTTGAATATGGAACCAAAGAACAGAAAGAAAAATACCTCCCAAAACTCATTACCGGGGACCATTTGTGGGCGTTTGGGCTTTCAGAAGAAACAGCAGGTTCCGACGCCAAAGGCACAAAAACCCGTGCCGTAAAAGAAAATGAGGAGTGGGTCATCAACGGAAGCAAACGTTACATTACCAACTCAGCAAATGAGCTAACCCTGGGTGCTACGCTTCAGGTGATGACAGCCGACGAGACCGGTAAAGAAAAACTAACCACGATACTTGTGGAAAAAGACACCCCCGGATTCACATCAGAAAGGATGACCGGTAAAATGATGTGGAGGGCTTCAGATACGGGCCGCATCTACCTGGATAACTGCCGTGTACCTCTTTCCAGCACATTGGGCAAAGAAGGTCAGGGAGCCCGCTACATGCTGAAAACACTAGACGCTGGTCGTTTATCCATAGCCGCTATGGGTGTTGGCCTGGCCCAAGGGGCGTTTGAAATGGCGCTGGAACATGCCAACAAAAGAGAACAGTTTGGTCAACCCATCTCCAAATTTCAGAGCATCAGTTTTAAACTTGCCGATATGGATATGAAGCTGGAACTGGCTCGAAACACACTCTACAAAGGCTGTTTGCTGAAAGAACAGGGAAAACCCTTTGCCCGGGAGGCTGCGATTGCCAAACTCTACAGTTCTGAAATTGCCCGTGAAATTGCCGATGAAGCCATACAGATTTTTGGCGGTGCCGGACTTTTTAAAGACAATCCAATAGAACGATTCTATCGTGATCAGCGAATTTTACAGATTGGCGAAGGAACATCGGAAATACTTAGATTTGTAATTGCCCGGCATTTGGGAATTAAGTGAGTTCGGAGTTCAGAGTTCGGAGTTTAAACTCAGAACCCAAAAAACAAAAACACGAAACCCAAAACACCACAACTCATAAAAATGACAGACAGAAAAAAAGACCACATAGATTTGGCTTTCTCATCCAGGACGGAGCCGGCAGACGCTGACAGACGGTTTCATTATGAACCTATGCTGGCAGCACATCACAACGGGCATTTCGACGAATTTGAGTTTGCCGGAAAAACCCTAAAACTTCCTATATGGGTAAGCAGCATGACCGGAGGCACACAAAGAGCCGGAACCATCAACCGTAACCTTGCTACGTCATGCGGAGAGTTTGGTATGGGTATGGGCCTGGGATCCTGCCGGGCCCTGCTCGACAGTGATGAATATTTCTCCGATTTTGATGTGCGCAAATATATGGGAAATACAGCCCCACTCTATGCCAATCTGGGCATAGCCCAGATTGAAAAGCTGGTGGCGGCAGGCGAAGAAGAAAAAGCCGAAACCCTGGTTTACAAGTTAAAAGCAACCGGATTGATAATACATGTCAACCCGCTTCAGGAAGCATTTCAACCCGAAGGAGATAGCCTGTTGGTACCACCAGTTGAGACCATTGAAGCTTTTCTGTCAAAGACCAATCTGCGTGTGATTGTGAAGGAAGTGGGACAAGGAATGGGCCCTGCCAGTCTTGAAAGGCTATTGGCTTTATCCCTGGAAGCCATTGAGTTTGGTGCATTGGGAGGAACTAATTTTACACGGCTCGAATTAAACAGGGTTTCAAAAGGGCCCTCATCTCAGTTTGATGCTTATGGCAGAATTGGTCATACAGCAGCCGAAATGACCGCTTTTGTCAACGAAATTGCAGCAAAACATCCAACCACCTGCCAGCAACTCATTATTTCGGGTGGAATCACGAATGTTCCCGATGGCTGGCACCTGACACAACAGAGTAAGTTAAAGTCCGTTTTTGGGATGGGCTCCACTTTTCTGAAGCATGCCATGGACGATTATGCAACATTGCAAAGTTTTGTAAAACAACTTGAAAAAGCGCTGGGGATCGCGCAAAACTTTATGCGCCCGATTTATTAAAGCTCTGATGCATCCAAATAATAAATACCTGACACTCTTAAAACAAAGGAATTGATAAGAATTATTAATTGCTACGCAATTATTTTTTTGTCTAAAAATGACGAAAGCCATTTTATTGCTCATTTAATTTTATGACAACCAGTATCCATGAACCAAATCATCAAAGGATTTTCCAAACTAACGAGAGACGAAAAGATAGAGGTTTTAAGCAAACATTTTCATTTTCCGAAGCATTTCTGCGAAATTCTGGAGACCTATAGGCACCCTACCCGGCAGGAGCTATTCGATGATTTCGCAGAAAATACCCTCTCCAATTTCTACCTCCCCTTTGGCGTAGCCCCAAACTTTCTCATCGACAACAAGATGTATGTGGTCCCCATGGTGGTGGAGGAAAGTTCGGTGGTGGCAGCTTCAAGTCGGGCAGCTTCTTTTTGGGCAGATAACGGAGGTTTTAAAACCACCATTCACAACACCCTAAAAAAAGGCCAAATCTGGTTTAAATGGAACGGGCCAAAGAGCTTTTTCAGCGACATGCCCACAGGACTGGAAGAAATGCTCCGAGAAGCCGTAGCACCCTTAACTACAAATATGGAGATGCGTGGAGGTGGTATCCGTTCCATGGAAGTTATTCCTTTAAAAGGTCAATACGGCATATTTCAGTTGCAGGTTAATTTTGAAACAGTCGATAGCATGGGTGCCAACTTCATCAACTCCTGCCTGGAAGAGATGAAAGAACCACTGCTGAAGTTTTTCAATACGAATCAGGATTTTAAGCAATATGGCAACACCCAAATTATCATGGCCATACTCTCCAACTTCACAACGGAATGCCTGGCTACGTCCACCGTTGAATGTCCCATAGATGCTTTAGAAGTAATCAGTGCAGGCATGAAACCGGTGGAATTCGCCCAAAAATTGAAACAGGCCACTGACATCGCTCTTGCCGACACCTCAAGGGCTGTAACCCACAACAAAGGGATTTTCAATGGCATCGATGCTGTGGTAATTGCCACAGGAAATGATTTCAGAGCCGTGGAAGCTGCAGGTCATGCCTGGGCAGCAAAAGACGGCTTTTACCGGTCACTTTCCCGTTGTGAAATAACCGAAAATAGCACTTTTAAAATGGAAGTCACTCTTCCGCTTGCATTGGGCACAGTAGGAGGACTGACAAGACTTCATCCGATGGCCGCTCTGTCTCTTGAGCTATTAGGAAATCCCTCCGCCCCACAATTGATGGGTATTGCAGCCGCTGCAGGACTGGCCAATAATTTTTCAGCAGTGGCTTCATTAGTTACTACCGGAATCCAAAAAGGACACATGAAACTGCATTTGTCTAATTTGCTGAATTCGCTCAATGCAACTTCGGAAGAAAAGGAAGCAGCAATGGGGTATTTTAAGAATAGGACGGTTTCGGCATTAGGGGTGAAGAAGTTTTTAAGACGGGAAGAATAAAGGTTGCTGGCCCTTTCAGAGACAGAGATGGTCAAGTTATTTTTCAGCTCCCTTGAAGGGGCCAATTCAAATTACCCCGGGTGCAGCCCGGGAATTTGGACAACATCCTATTTCAGGTCCTCGAAAGGGGCCAACATCTGTTTAAAGCATTTTAATTAGTATTTGCAAGAAAACATCAGAAACCCCATCAAGATAACATGCACAAAGAAAACCAAACCTCCATAAAACTTCATGCCAACGGAAAACTGCTCCTCTCAGGCGAATATCTGGTACTCTACGGTGCCAAAGCCCTGGCTGTTCCGTTAAGAAGCGGGCAAACCATGGACGTAAGTCAACACCCGGGAGCGGATTTCCTTTGGAAGGCAACACACCCGAAGGGAGATTGGTTTGAAGCACAATTCAATGATCAATTGGAAATATTGAATACTTCTGATAACACCAAAGCCGTAAAGCTACAGGAAATACTTACAGAAGCAGGACGTCTGGCAAAAAAACCCATTGATTTCGCAGGACTCAAAGTTCGTACCCATCTGGAATTTCACCCTAACTGGGGCTGGGGGAGCAGCTCAACCTTTATCTGCAATGTGGCACGATGGCTGAATATTGACCCATATAAACTCCTGGAGAAAACTTTTGGTGGCTCAGGATACGATATTGCCTGTGCCACAGCTCAATCGCCACTTTTCTTCTCTCTAAACAACAAGCAGCCTAAATCGGAGCCTACGGTTTTCAACCCACCATTTGCTGATAAGCTATGGGTCGTTTACCTTAACCGTAAACAAAGTTCGGCCGATGCCATAAAGACACACATTCGGAAAAATAAAGTTACTACCCCGCTGCTTCGGAGAATTTCAGAGATATCAGAGCAAATGACGTGGGAAACATCAGAACATAACTTCCTGCAGTTAATGGCTGAACATGAATCCCTGACAGGAAAATTCATCGGACAAGAACCCGTCAGGAAAAGGCTTTTTAATGATTTCCCGGGGCAGATTAAATCGCTGGGAGCCTGGGGTGGAGATTTCATCCTTGCCTTGTCGCAAGCATCAGACAGCGAAACAAAAAGATATTTTCAAACAAAAGGACTGAACGTATTGTTTAACCTTGGAGACATAAAATTAGACACAAAACATGCAATATAGTAACGAATTGACAACCACCTGGCAAACCCCGTCTAACATAGCTATTGTAAAATACTGGGGGAAAAGAGAAGTGCAGGAACCTGTCAATCCCTCCATAAGCTTTTCATTGTCTGCGGCCAGGACAACCACAAAAATCACTATAAGTCCCCGGGAAGAAGGAGGTTTTTTATTTCTGCTTGATGGGAAGGAAACCACTGGCTTCGACACAAAAATCAAGAAGTTTCTGGAATTGGTACAAGGGCGCCTTCCCATAATAAAGAATCACTTTCTGAAGATTGAAAGCAGCAATACCTTTCCACATAGCACAGGCATTGCCTCTTCGGCCAGTTCCATGAGCGCTTTGGCTTTTTGTCTGGCCGATTTACAACAACAAACCAACAGGAAACACCCCCTGAATATTTCGGAAGTCTCATCTTTGGCCCGTTTGGGCTCAGGCAGTGCCGCCAGGTCGGTTTTCGGTGGCTGGAATCTTTGGGGACGACTGTCGGAAATTCCTGAGAGTTCGGACCACTATGCCATTCCGGCACCAGTTTCCGTGGCTCCTGTATTTCAAACCTTTCACGATGACATCCTGATTGTTAACAGCACCACCAAACCGGTAAGCAGTTCAGCCGGCCATGCGCTCATGAACAATCATCCTTTCCGGGATGGAAGAATTAATCAGGCACACACAAACGCACTCAATCTTTTAAAACATCTGGAAACAGGGAATCTGGACGCATTCATTGAACTTGCAGAATCCGAAGCACTCTCCCTTCATGCGCTCATGATGAGCAGCAGCCCCTCCTATACCCTGCTGCAGCCCAATTCATTGATATTAATTGAAAAAATCCGGGAATTCCGCAAAACAAATGACATACCCGTTTGCTTTACCATGGATGCCGGCCCCAACATCCACTTATTGTATCCGCATGAATTTTCGGAAAAGGTTAAAGAGTGGCAGGAACGACAACTAAAACCTTTATGTGAAGAAGGCCGTATTATCAGAGATTTTGTAGGTAAAGGACCACAAAAAATCATAAATTCATAAAGATTGACAACGATGCAGAACGAAGCAGGCGAGATATTTTATTCCAAAATAATGCTCTTTGGTGAATATACCATTATCAAAGGGTCCATGGGATTGACCATTCCTTATGCCCATTTCAACGGGCAACTGGCCTTTCCCAACAGAGACAGTTACACAGATTTAGCTTTTGCGCAGCGTAGCAACCAGCATCTTTATGATTTTTGGTATTATCTGCAGACCCTGGTCAACAACAATTCCATACTCAGCGATTTCAATACCGACCAGCTCAAAGAAGATTTGGATAACGGACTCTATTTTGAATCTACTATTCCCGAGGGCTACGGACTGGGCAGCAGTGGGGCGCTGGTGTCAGCATTTTTTCAAAAATATGTAACCCACTCCTTTTCCAACAGGGACAATATGTCTTCGGGGGAAATACGCCAGCTAAAAGAGCAGCTTTCTCAACTGGAATCATGGTTTCACGGTACCAGTTCAGGAATAGACCCACTTATTTGTTACTTTAAGCATCCATTGCTGCTAAAAGACCTGGATCACATTGAACCGGTGGGACTTCCCCGGTACGATGAAAAACGAACAGATGCCATTTTTCTCATCAATAGTGGAAAGCCGGGAAAAACAGCTCCCCTGGTGGAACATTTTATGAACAATTACAAAGAAAACCCCGAATTTCGGGAATTTACCGATAATCAGCTTACCCCGCTGAATAATTCATGCATCACAAATCTGATTAATAATGACCAATCGGAATTCTATCAAAACCTGAAAGAGCTTTCCATTTTACAAAAGACCTATTTAACGCCGATGGTACCAAAATCCATTCACAAATTATGGAATGAAGGCATTGATTCGCAGGAATATTTTTTAAAACTTTGTGGTTCCGGAGGTGGAGGATTCATTTTGGGCTTTACCCGGGATTTTGATTCTACCCGCAAATTTTTCGACAAAAAAGGGATGGAAATCATCCCGGTTTATCAGGATTTGAGAAAAACAATAAAAACTTGAAATTATGCCATTTCTAAAAATCAGTACCAACAAAGCTATTGACATTACCGCACAAACAACATTTCTGAAAGCAGCCTCGGCACAGGTCGCTGAAACGCTTCAAAAACCTGAAAAATTTGTTATGACCCAATTTGGTCAATCTACCCCAATGACATTTGGTGGCACGGATGAAGATACTGCTTTTCTCGAAATCAAAAGCATCGGACTCTCGAACGAGCAGGCAGGACTGCTGGCTCAGGAAATCCCCACACTGGTGGAAAAAGAGCTGGGCATAGATGCCTCACGCATTTATATTGAATTTTCGGACGCCCCGCGAAGTTTCTGGGGGTGGAATAAGGGGACTTTTTGAGGCATAGGGCAGAGCGTGTGCCACAGAGAAATGGGTTTTTGATTCTGGGTTCTGAGTTCACATATGAATCAGAGTAGCATAAACCGCGGAGTGGTGACAGAATGGTAGCAAAAAAGCAAAGGAACAAAAAGAGCTGCGGAGCTGCGATGAGAAAAGTTTATGGGTCCTGGGTTCTGAATTGAGGGTTGAAAAAAAACGGAGTTTCATACCGAAATGAAGCCCCGTTTTCCTTTCAATTATTAACATCAGATGGCTGCCCCACCCCGTTCACCGGTACGAATACGTACCACCTGCTCCAGAGGAGTAACAAATATTTTCCCGTCCCCAATTTCGCCATCCATTCCATCATGCGACCTTGCAGCTTCAACAATGGCATCGATGGTGGGGTCAACAAACGCCTCATTTACGGCAATATCTATCCGTATTTTTGGAATCAGATTAGGAACAATCCTTTTTCCACGATAAATCTCTTCCTTTCGTTGTGCCCCATGACCGGATACACGACTAACCGTGATACGTGTAATTCCCGATGCGATAAGCGATTCCCGCACCTGATCCAGTTGGGGTTCGCGTATGATTGCTGTGATTAATTTCATATTCCTTATTATTTTTAATTAATGTCTGTCTATTAAATACCACTTGCTTCGTTACGCTTGCCGCCAAAATACTCATTTACTCAAGTAAATTCCGTTTTTTGGGGCTTCACAAGCCTCGCCACTGGCACTTTCTAACGAGACACATATTGTGACATTCTTTTGCAACTTTATAGACAAACCCTAATTGGGGTTCAACATTCCATAACCTCTTTCACCATGATAAGAAGGATCCAGCCCCTGCATCTCTTCCTCAGGAGTAGATTTCAGACCAACCGTTTTTTGAACAAGCCACAACAAAACAATGGTTACAACCAAAGCATAAACAATGGCTATTCCTACTGCAGCCAACTGAACGACAAACTGATCCCAGACTGTCCAGATGCCGCCAATGGCCTCTGAGGCATTAGCCATCCACTCGTTCCGGATAAAAAAGACCAGCAATAAAGCTCCTACAATACCACCAACACCATGCACACCAAAAGCATCGAGACTATCATCATAGCCCAGTTTATCTTTCAGCATAATGGCAAAGTAACAAACCAGGGAAGCCACCGCTCCCAAAATGAGAGCTCCGGCTGGCTGTACCACACCGGCGGCAGGGGTTACGGCAACCAGACCCGCTAAAATACCACTGGCAAACCCCAACGCGGTAGCTTTTCCCTGGTGGGTCAACTCGACGACCATCCACATCAGCGCACCTGCCGCAGCAGCTACCTGTGTGGCAGTCAGGGCCTGGGCCGTTGTAAGTCCACTTGACACACTACTTCCTGCGTTAAATCCAAACCAGCCCACCCAAAGCAAGCCGGCGCCTATCAATGTAATCACCAAATTATTCGGTCGCATTTGCCGTTGCGGATAACCTCTTCGGGCTCCCAGATACAATGCTGCGACCAAACCACTAACACCAGCAGAGATATGTACTACCGTTCCACCAGCAAAATCTATCGCTCCGTCGGCGCCCAGATTAAACAAAAATCCGTCGGGCGCCCACACCCAATGACACAATGGATTGTATACCAACAATCCCCAAAGGGTAATAAAAAGAAGATAACTCTTAAATTTTATCCTTTCGGCTACCGCACCTGCCAGTAATGCAGGAGTGATAATGGCAAATTTCCCCTGAAACATGGAAAAAACATATTCAGGAACTCCTCCCTCCATTATCGTTTGGTCGATTCCCTGCAGAAAAAGATAATCGGGGTTCCAGCCTATCCAACCGCCCAGAACATTTTCTCCAAAAGTCATGCTGTAACTCACCGCCACCCATAGAACACTCATAACCCCCATGGCGGCAAAACTGTGCATCATGGTGCCTAAAACATTTTTTGACCTGACAAGGCCTCCATAAAACATTGCCAATCCAGGAATCATCAATAATACCAATGCTGTGGAGGTAAGCATCCATGCTGTTGCACCGGAATCAATCTCTGGTGATTCGGCAGCCATAACAGAAATGACTCCAACACCCAAAAAGACAGCCAACATCATCAAGCGTTTTCTCATAGTTCATTTTTTTTTTAGTCTGGTTAGTTAACTATTTCCCAATTGAGCGATTTCGCTCAACCTAGCTATTAAAATATCCTGCTAAAATATTCTCTGCAAATATACATCTCAAATAGGGGTTTTGAAAGTTTTAGTTGCTTTTTTATTACTACACCCCTTGATTTTTTATTAGAAAACGTATTTTTTGTCTTATTTTAGCCTTTAACCCCCTCAATACTACCCCTTGTTTTTATTTTATATATTTTTAAGTGATATCCAAATAAACTTATTTCTTAAAAAACGATTGCCACGTTTTTCGCGCTCTTTTGAAGTGAAATGGAAATCTTTTCAACATTGGTGTTTCATTTTCCTTTCAAATTGCTCCCACAGAAAATAACAACTCCTGAATTCCGGTAAATTCTTCTTTTTTTTTACCTTTGACCACCGTAGAAAAGGATTTGTTATGTTCCAAATAGGACTTTTTACCACACATCTACCTTATATTTTAATTATTGCTTTTTATGCGGCGGCTGTTTTGTTTAATCCCTCGCATGATGAAGCAACGTTCCGGGAAAATAAGACCTCCCAGGAACACGATTATCTTGTGTCCTGCACAAACATTCCACAATTCCTTAAAGAAACATCACATCAAACCTGTGAAAAGGATTGTCATTGCGATACCCATCTTAGTATTCGGGAGAAACGGGCTTTGGCTTCCCTGATATCTCCCAAAAGCTCAAGAAATCAAACGCACTGTTTGGATAAATTTTTCTACACATTTCTTTCCGGGAACACTCCGAATCGGGCACCCCCTGGCTCTCTTCATCTGAACGCTGCATAACACAAATGCAACCACACGAGAAGGCTGTAAAACAATAAATTACCAATTTTCCTTTTAGTAGGAACGAATTGATGCATTCTAACGTTTACCCTAAAAACATGCATTAAACAGCCTGTCATATTTTCACATTCGGAAAAACTGGAACAGAAAACACCCAAAAATGACGAAACAAAGAATTCACCCTACCCTTCTCTTTCTTTTGGTTCTATTATTACTTTCACATACAGGCAATGCGCAAAAAGCGTATCAGGAAGACAATATTTTAGTTTCGCTTGACAGCGTGAGCTTTCCAACCGTTCAGTTGGGCGAAGTGGTGATTAAAAGTGCACGGGAACACAGACCCTTGCAGGAACTTCCCATTTCTACAAGTCTTATTCCTATTGACCAGATAGAGCAGGAACAAGTCAACGGACTCACCGACCTTACCGCAAGAGTCCCTAATTTATATATGCCCTCGTATGGAAGTAAACTCACCTCCCTCATCTACATCAGAGGCATCGGCTCGAGAATCAACAGCCCTGCGGTAGGGCTTTACGTGGACAACGTGCCCCAGTTTGACAAATCGTCGTTCGATTTTGAGTTTTACAATATTGAACGGGTGGAGGTTTTACGCGGCCCCCAAGGCACCATGTACGGGCGAAACAATCTGGGTGGATTAATTCACGTGTACACGCAAAGTCCTGAAAACAATAAAAGCATCAATGCAGAAATGGAATTTGGCAACTACGGAAGGCAGAATTTTGGTCTGACCATCAACCAACCCCTGGGAGAAAAAACCGATTTCCAGATAGGCGGACAATACCGCCATCAGGATGGCTATTTTGAAAACATTTATTCGGGAAAAATGGCCGCCAAAATGGATGTTTACAACGGACGGGCCAGGCTCATTCATCAATGGAACAAAAATTTTAAAAGCGACCTGATTGTCTCCA
>NZ_JADQBH010000026.1 GCF_016278715.1 Marinilabilia sp.
ATAAATACAGGATTTCATTAAATCCGTTTCATTTTAGTCGGACAGTAGTGATATTTTATAGATAATTAAGGGTTAAAAAGACTGTCTGAACAAAAGTTCATTTAAATTTGCACCTCTGTTCACGGGAATCACTCCTGATGCCAAAAAACTTATCAGGAATCTGGTCACTCAAATTGTACCTTGTATTTTTTTAGGACATGAAGTATGTTTTTAAGCCCAAACTAATTAGTTTGTTGCAGCATAGGCTAATTGATAGGACTACCCTGACCAAGGATGTTCTTGCAGGGTTGGTGGTAGGAATTGTTGCGCTTCCATTGGCCATTGCCTTTGCCGTGGCATCCGGTGTCTCGCCTGAGAAAGGTCTTATTACAGCTGTCATTGCCGGTTTTATCATTTCTCTTTTGGGAGGAAGCCGGGTGCAGATTGGTGGGCCTACGGGGGCCTTTGTGATTATTGTCTTCACCATTGTCGAAACCCATGGTTTGGAGGGATTGATAATCTCCACCATCATGGCAGGACTGTTTCTCATTGCATTCGGTTTATTGAAGCTGGGCACATTGCTGAAGTTTATTCCTCATCCGCTGGTGGTAGGTTTTACCAGTGGTATTGCACTGGTCATCTTCTCCATTCAGGTAAAAGATGTTTTAGGAATAACCTCTTCTGAAGTGCCGTCGGGATTTCTTGAAAAATGGACTTTTTATTTTCACCAGATTCCAAATGCCAATTTCAGTGCACTTTGGATAACACTTTTTACGATTTTTATTACTGTCGGATTTAGAAAAATAACAACAAAAATTCCCGGTTCATTTATAGCGATTGTAATTATATCTGCATTTATAGCTTTTGCTGATATCGAAGTGGCCACCATCGGCTCTGTTTTCGGAGAGATTCCGGCTAAGTTTCATTTCGAATTACCGGGAATCAGTTGGGAAAAAATCTACATGTATATCGGTCCGGCACTGACTATTGCGCTGCTTGGGGGGATAGAGTCCTTATTGTCGGCTGTAGTTTCTGATGGAATGATTGGGAGTAATCACCGGTCAAATACCGAACTTATCAGTCAGGGAATTGCCAATGTGGTTACTCCGTTTTTTGGTGGCATCCCGGCAACAGGAGCCATTGCACGTACCGCAACTAACGTAAAAAACGGAGGTCGCACTCCTGTTGCTGGAATCGTTCATTCCATTACCTTGTTGCTGATAATGTTGTTTTTTGGTAAGTATGCTGCTTTAATTCCGTTGTCTTGTCTTGCCGGTATTCTGATGGTTGTTGCTTACAATATGAGTGAATGGAAATCGTTTGTTTCAATCCTCAAAGGGTCTGTTTTCGATATTATTGTGTTGCTGGCGACTTTCTTTCTGACTGTTCTGGTTGACCTTACGGTGGCCATAGAAGTGGGCATTGTATTGGCATCGCTTTTGTTTATGAAACGAATGGCTGATGTTGCCAAATATTCGGATAATGAAGTAGATGTGGATGTGATTGAGAATTATTCTCATATCCCCGGGGAGGTGGGCATTTTCGAGATAAGCGGCCCTTTCTTTTTTGGTTCTGCCAAAGAGTATGGGGAGTGGTTGAAATCTTCGGGACAAAAATACGAGGTCCTTATTATTCGGATGCGCCATGTTCCTTTTGTTGACTCCACCGGGGTGCATAATCTGAAAGAGGCCATTAGAAATATTCAGCGAGGGGGTACACCGGTAATGTTGTCGGGCATAAAACCCAATGTGGGTAAAGAGCTTGTTAAAGGGGGTGTGATTGACCTAATTGGAAAAGATGGTGTCTATGCAAACTTTAGTGAGGCTTTGGAAGAAGCCGTTTGGAAAATAAAAATTCAAAAAGAACTAACAAATTCCTAATGAATTTCCTGGAAAGGAGCCTTAGGTGTTACATACTAACTAGAAAATTATTTTTTAAGGTTGACCCACGGACTTTTGCAAAGCGTAAAAATCATCCATAAATCCCTGATTAAAGAAACGTGTGTTAAGTTCAAGCAGCCTGAAGCCCTGACCCGATAATTTGAAGACATCCGGGAAAAACTCCACAATACTTTTCTTGGCTTCCGCATGAATTAAATCCTCGTATTCAAAAGTGGGTAGTTTGCCAATTAATTGCTTCATTCGTTTTACCTCTTCATCTTTTTTGCAGGCAGGATAATTGAAATCCTTTTCAACCACCGACTCGGTACAGCTGATACTGTTTTCTGCATAAAGTAAAATACGGTCAGCCAGTCCGGAGCCAAAATCCCGTTCAGGGAAAAGACTTTCAATTTTTCGGTAAACCGACTGGATAAAATGATTCTTAAAAGAGGAATTTAATTCATTCTGCTCCTTGAATCCTTCCAGAATTTTTCTGATTTGTTTTTCGCTTTCAGAAGTTCCCATATTCATTTTTTTAGCAAAACAGATAATCGTCCGAAATTGTTCTTGCCTGTGCTTTAATTGTTGTTTTGAAATAGTTGATGACACAAATTCAAGAGGATGGTGAAAGAAAGGTCCCCCAAATCCTTACAGGAGGACTTAAAGAAAAGTGTCGCCACTTCCGTGACTATTCAATATTAGCAGGTAATAGTTCATGTTTTCACTTGGTGTCCGGGTAAAAGATTTGGATTTCATCACCGCTGGCATAGCGAATCAATCCTTTTCAAAGATTAGTTTCTCCCAACAAAGTGATTTAAAGTAGTATTTTTGTTAAAATCCAAAATATTGTTGAATTGGATTTTAAGTCAATTAAACAAGTATATCTTTTTTGTACCAAAACAAGAATATTGTAAAAAGGAGTCCATGCTATGAACCATCCGATATATCTCGATTACAACGCCACAACACCCGTTGACCAGGAAGTAGTCGATGAAATGAGTCCTTACATTACCCGGTTTTTCGGTAATCCATCCAGCGCAAATGACGAGGGCCGAAAAGCAAAAAACGCCATCATCAAAGCTCGTCGGCAGGTAGCGGCGCTAACCAATGCCGGTGAAGATGAAATCGTGTTTACCAGTGGCGGAACAGAATCCAACAATCATGCTATACGTGGAATTGCTTCTGCAAACCGCCATAAAGGAAATCACATTATTACCTCGGCCATTGAACATCCGTCGGTAACCAATGTTTGTAATTATCTGGAATCAATAGGTTTCGAGATTTCTTGGATTCCGGTGGACTCAAATGGGAGGGTAGTTGCATCAGATGTGGAGAGGGCCATCCGTCCCCAAACCATTCTGATTACCATTATGCATGCCAATAACGAAGTGGGCACCGTTCAGCCCATCGCTGAGATAGGGGCAATTGCTAAGAAACACCAAATCGTTTTCCATACGGATGCAGCGCAAAGCCTTGGTAAAATTGAAACCGATGTTAATAAACTGAACGTCGATTTATTGTCTGTTGCAGGCCATAAGCTGTATGCACCCAAAGGGGTAGGGGCGTTATACATTAAGTCGGGAATAAAAATTGACAATATCCTGTTTGGTGCAGGACAGGAGAAGGGGTTGAGACCGGGAACCGAAAATGTTCCTTACATCGTAGCGCTTGGGAAAGCCTGTGAGATTGCCAAACGGGATTTTGAGGTAAATGCCGGGAATATGTTTTCAGCAAAAGAGCGTTTATTCAACGGCTTGATAGCAAAGCTTGGTGATAGGGTTTATTTAAACGGAAATGCTTTGGGAACACTACCCAACACTTTGAGTGTGGCCTTCCTGGGCGTGGAAGCACACACCCTGGTTTCGGCTGTCGAGAAAGATGTGCTGATATCCACAGGGTCGGCCTGTCATGCCGATTCTATAGAAATATCACCCGTTTTAAAAGCAATGAAGACAACCCCGGAAATTGGGACGGGTACGGTACGAATTTCCACAGGGAAGAATACTTCCTTTGAAGAGGTTGACCGGGCATTGGAAGTATTAACGAAGATCATTACTAAGTTTTAACCAACTAATATTTTTCAATCATGCAGAAAATCTTAATTATTTTTAATCGCGAACCTTATGATAATACAGATGTAACCTGGAATGGACTTCGCCTGGCCGGAACTCTCCAAAAGAAGGGGCACGAAGTTCGTATCTTTTTAATGAACGATGCGGTGGATATGGCACGTGATGTTTGCAAACCACCTGAGGGATACGATCAGGATTTGTCTCAAATGCTCAAAGACCTGATTAAAGAAGGTGTGCCGGTTGAAGTATGCGGAACATGCATGGCCCGTTGTGGTATCTTTAAAAATCATCCTTACTTCGATGGAGCCAACAGTTCCACCATGGGATTTCTGGCCGACTGGCTGGCCGACAGTGATAAGGTTCTAACATTTTAATGATGATAATACTCAAACGGCAAAAAAATGAACCCGAAATAAACCGAAACCGCTGAATGTTGTTAATTTATTATGATGAAAAATCATAGTAAAAAAACATATTAGTCGGAGCCGGATGTCTGTATTACATTCAGGCATCCGGCTTTTTTGTTTTTATCAAAGCGTTTCGTTACTGGTTTATAATCTTTTAAAACCGAAAGTATGCAATCACCCGTTAGGAGAATATCTACCTCAACTGTACTGGAGCAGTAAAATAATCCCCAGACTATTTCGACCATTACTTGTAATAATAGATCGTAAGATTTTTAGATATTAGATGAAAGATGCCTCGTACACTCTTGATATACTGAATTTTAATAAACAAGAACCTTTGAGTGCAAACCATTGGTTTGCAGTGTATTGCTAAAGTTTAACGGAGTATTATTGTAATGAATATGATTATTAAGAATTATTGTTTTTGTCCCTCTAATCAGATGAAATCCTCAAAAGAAAAATATTATGAGTTTGATTATTAGTTTACTATACGGCTCGGTTCGCCGAAATCGTCAGGGAATTAAAGCAGCTAAATATCTTGGAAAAAAACTGAAAGAAAGGAATATAGATGTTCGTTTCATCGATCCGCTGGAATTCAAACTACCTTTTCTTGACAAGATGTATAAAGAATTTCCGAATGGAACTGCTCCCAAGGACATGGAAACCATTGCCAATCACTTCAGGGAATCGGATGCTTTTCTCGTGGTTACAGGAGAGTACAACCACAGCCTTCCACCTGCACTGAAGAATCTACTTGACCATTACCAGAGCGAATACCTTTTTAAACCATCGGCCATTGCTTCCTATTCGGCCGGTTCTTTTGGTGGTGTACGGGCGGCTGTACATCTAAGAGTTATTCTCGCTGAACTGGGAACACCCACCATCTCTTCGATGCAGCCATTTCCGGCAATTCAGGATTTGTTCGACGATGATTTGGTTCCCCAAAATAGTCAAATCGAAAAATCGGTGGACAAATTTTTGGATGAATTGATCTGGTATGCTGAAGCATTAGCAGAAAAACGAAAAAATGGCGGAACCCCGTTTTAATTGTTATTTTTGTATTCATTGGATCGGGTTTCAGTGTAGCGACGATCGGTTTGATAATTATGGGTTTTTCAGAAGTCACGTTTACTACCGCGTATGTTAAGGACTGGTTTTACTTATAGAACCAGCATTCGGGCTTTTCATTGCCTGAAAATTTTTTCCTTTTGTTTGCAAGAGAGTTTATTAAAATCATCAGCTTATTTCATACCCATTACCAAGGGTGTGGTTCAGGTATTTAAATGAAATGAAAACCCTTTATGGAAATAAAAAGATGCTTAGAAGTTCCTAATTACCGGTTTCCTTCTTAGCTTGCTGTAGTTTTCCTAAAAAATAAAAGCAACTATAATGTGCTAAAATCCGTTAAACAATAAGTAATTGAAAAAGAGAAGCTTTTGGTGTTTATGATTTCCAAGGCCAGACTCAAACTCTTTAAAGTTTTCGATATTCCACTAAGGAAATCTCAAACAAAATCCATTTTTAAAAGGAGATAATAATATATTTATGCTTCACGATCTTATCATTAATGCAGCACTCTTAGTGGTCTTTTCGGTGTTTTACGGAGCACTGATTCAGTTTCGTTTGCTATTAAGAAAATGGATAAATCCTGCAATGGGATTTTTGTTTGGATTGATAGCGGTGGTTGGTATGAATATTCCGTTGCAGTATTCCGATGGGATTATTTTTGATGGACGATCCATTATACTCTCTCTTGCAGGCTTGTTTGGTGGAGGATTAGCTGGAGGAATAGCTGCATTAATTGCAACTCTTTTTCGGATTTGGATGGGAGGTGCCGGGACAATGGCTGGTGTGGCATCAATTTTTTTCAGTGTATTAGTGGGAATTTTGGTTCATCGACAAATACAGCAAAGGAGAGGAATACCTTCCTTAAAACAACTCTTGATAACCGCATTTGCAGCCCATGTTTTAATGTTAATGAGTCAGCTTCTTCTTCCCTGGCCGCTCTCGTTTGAAGTGATTAAGGAAATCGGACCATTGGTAATAACTTTCTTTCCGGCAGTCACAATTGTTGTTGGTCTGTTAATGCTGTCCACAGAGAAAAGACTGTTGGCTGAGGCAGAGGTGCGTGAAAGCGAATCTTTGTACAGGACCACCCTTTATAGTATTGGAGATGCTGTCATATTGACTGATAGGCAGGGCCGGATAAATAAAATGAATCCGGTGGCATGTCAACTTACAGGATGGAGTGAAGAAGATGCAAAAGGAGAACTGCTTGAGGATGTTTTTGTCATTGTGAGAGAATCCTCACGTGAAAAAGTTGATAGTCCTGTGAAAAAGGTAATGCAAACCGGGACAATAGTAGGTTTGGCTAATCATACTCTGCTTATTTCAAAAGACGGACGTGAAATTCCAATAGCCGACAGTGGAGCACCAGTAATTGATGATGCGGGAATGGTTACCGGCGTGGTAATGGTTTTTCAGGATCAAACAATGGAGCGCCGACAACAAAGAAAAATTAAAAAGAGCCAGGCTCAATATCGAAATATGATTGAAGCTACCGAGGCGGTTGCCTGGGAGTATGATATTCAGAAAGATCGATGGGTGTATATTGCTCCACAGGCAGTTCGTCAGTTTGGTTGGAGTCCTGAGGAATGGACAAATATGGAGTTTTGGAGAACCAATATTCATCCCGATGACCGGGAGTGGGCAACCCGATATTTTAATTCCAATACTCAAAATAAGAAAAATCATACACTTGAATATCGGTTCCGAAAAAAGAACGGGGAATACCTGTGGCTTCGTGATGTAGTGAGCGTTCATGGTGAAGCGGATCAACCTACTCTTCTTCGTGGTTTTATGTTCGATATTGACCATCGTAAGCGTACCGAATTGGATCTTCAGGATAGCGAGCAACAGTTTAGGAAGTTGTTTGAGAATCATACTGCCGTAAAGCTTCTTCTTGACCCTGAAACCGGGAGTATTGTTAATGCCAATAAAGCGGCATCTGAGTTTTATGGTTGGTCCAGAGAAGAATTAATGCAAATGAACCTCAGTCAAATCAATACGCTTTCCCCTGAACGAATTAAAGAGGAAATGCGACAAGCAAAAAATAATTCAAGGGCCCATTTCCAGTTTAAACATCGGGTGGCCAATGGTTCGGTGCATGATGTGGAAGTGTTTGCAAGTTGCGTTGAGCTGAAGGGTAAGGATTATTTGCACAGTATTGTGCATGATGTGACTGAAAAGAAAAAGGCTGAAGAGAGTCTGAGACTCCTCAGTAAATCATTAGAGCAGAGTCCGGTTGCAATCATTATTACCGATTCTGACGGACACATTAATTATGTAAATCCGGAGTTTACCAAACTGATAGGCTACTCGCTGAATGAGGTGAAAGGGCGGCTTCCCAATATTTTTAATCCTGCCTTGAATACCAGTACTGAAACTTTTGATGAGATTTGGAACTGTTTACATGCAAATAAAGATTGGAAAGGAGAGTATTTAAATACCCGGAAAACCGGGGAATCCTTCTGGGAGAATAATATTATTTCTCCTTTGATTGATACTAACGGAAAGGTAAGCAATTATATTATCATCAAAGAGGATATTAGCCTTCAGAAACAACTTATTAGCGATTTGAAAGTGGCCCGTAACCTTGCGGAGGAAAGTGAACAGCTGAAAACGGCTTTCTTGGCTAATATGAGCCATGAGATCCGGACGCCGCTCAATGGGATATTGGGCTTTACCGAGTTGCTTACCAGTGGTATTGAATTACCTCCCGAACAAAGAGAGGAATATGGAACCATTATTTATAAAAGCGCAGAAGGATTATTGCAGATAATTAATGATGTATTGGATATTTCTCGACTTGAATCAGGGCATATAAGCATTGAAAATAAGCCATTTATTATCAATGAGGCTCTATTGGCGTTATTTGCGTTGTATGCAAAAAAAATTGAAGATAAAGGGAAAGGTAATATAAATCTGAGTCTTGAGATGCCTGATGAAAAAATTGAGGTTACCGCCGACGAGAACCGGTTCCGTCAGATTATGATTAACCTTCTTGATAATGCTGTTAAGTTTACTGATGCCGGCCAGATAAGTTTTGGAATTTCGAAAATAAACAATACCCATATTGAATTTCTGGTTTCCGATACAGGTCTGGGTATAAGTCCGGAGAAACAGAAGGTTATTTTTGACCGGTTCAGGCAGGCAGATAATAGTATTGCCAGTCGGTTTGGTGGGACGGGCCTGGGATTGGCTATCGTTAAAAAACTCACAGAAATCATGGGCGATGGTATTTTACTCGAGTCGGAGCCCGATAAAGGAAGTACTTTTAAATTCCATTTGCCGGGTCGAATTTTTGAAGGTTAACAGGCTTCTAGCTTGATAGGTGGTCAATCCTTTTTCTGTAATGTAATTAACCCCTTCGGCTCACATCGCCCCCAAAGAAACGGGGCATTGCTTGTGAAACGAGGCAATTTAAAATTGACTTATTAATTTTCCCGGACAATAATGAATTATTTTGTTGTTTTCCTATAATCTCAAAGCATCAAGACTGTTCTATTTTCCCAAAATGTTGTTTCTTTGCAAAAACATGGAAAAAGAACTTTGATTTTTTTATGATCGAAAAACTTATTTATCTCGAATCTGTTGATTTGGTGGAGTTCATGGGAGTGAAAAACACCAAACTGGATTTGATTAAAGCAAATTTCCCAAAACTGAAAATTGTTGCTCGCGGTAACTGGCTGAAAGCTATGGGTGATGCTGAGGAAGTGGCGGATTTTGAGGAAAAAATCAATCAGTTGCTGGAGCATTATGAGCGTTACAATGTATTGAAAGAAGATACCATTACCGACATAATGAAGGGGCGGACAGTGGTGCTGCAGGAGAGTGCCGATGACATCATTCTTTTTGGTGTAAATGGTAGGCCCATCAAGGCACGTACCGAAAATCAGCGCAAACTGGTGGATGCTTATGCAAACAACGATTTAATGTTTGCAGTGGGTCCGGCAGGGTCTGGTAAAACCTATACCGCCATTGCACTGGCAGTAAAAGCCTTAAAAAGCAGGGTGGTGCGCAGGATTATTCTGAGTCGTCCGGCTGTTGAAGCAGGTGAAAAGCTGGGTTTTTTGCCCGGCGATATGAAGGAGAAGATAGACCCCTATCTGCAACCCCTCTATGATGCGCTTCAGGACATGATTCCGGCAGTGAAACTGAAGGAATACATGGAAAACGGAACCATCCAGATTGCTCCGCTGGCCTATATGAGAGGGCGGACGCTGAACAATGCTTTTGTGATTCTTGATGAAGCCCAGAATACTACCACCAATCAGTTGAAAATGTTTCTGACACGAATGGGAACAAGTGCAAAGTTTGTGGTTACCGGAGATACAACTCAAATTGACCTACCCAATCCTTTGACATCAGGCCTGGTGCAGGCGATGCGCATTCTGAAAGGCATTAAAGGTATTGAACGGGTCAAATTCACTGTGAAAGACATCGTTCGGCACCGTCTGGTTCAGGATATTGTGGAAGCTTACGATAAAGAATAACTCTATATTTACAGACCTATGCAAAACGCTATTGTTGAAACGAATTTTAAGTTTCCCCGTCAAAAAGACGTTTACAAAGGGAAAGTACGTGATGTGTACAACATCGATGACGAATATCTGGTAATGGTGGTTTCCGATCGCATCTCCGCTTTTGATGTGGTGTTGCCCGAAGGAGTTCCTTTCAAAGGGCAGGTGCTGAATCAGATTGCTGCCAGGTTTTTGGATGCCACCGCCGACATTGTTCCCAACTGGAAAGCAGCTACTCCTGATCCCATGGTCACTGTGGGCCATTTTTGTGAGCCTTTTAAAGTTGAGATGGTTATTCGCGGGTATCTGACCGGTCATGCCTGGCGGGAATACAAATCGGGAAAACGTGATTTGTGTGGAAACCCGATGCCAGAGGGAATGGTTGAAAATCAGAAGTTTGAACAACCACTGATTACACCTACCACAAAAGCGGATGTGGGGCACGATGAGGACATTTCTCGAGATGAAATTCTGAAACAAGGTCTGGTAAGTGAAGCCGATTACGTGTTGTTGGAGAAATATACCCGTGAACTGTTTCAGCGCGGAACAGAGATGGCTGCTGAAAAAGGACTTATCCTGGTGGATACCAAGTATGAGTTTGGTAAGAAAGAGGGCAAAATTTATCTGATTGATGAGATTCATACGCCCGATTCTTCCCGGTATTTCTATGCTGATGGCTACGAAGAACGTTTGCAGAATGGAGAGCCGCAGCGTCAGCTTTCCAAAGAGTTTGTGCGCCAGTGGCTGATTGAGAATGGCTTCCAGGGCAAAGAGGGACAAAAGGTTCCCGATATGGATGAAAGCTACATTAAGGAAGTTTCGGAACGCTACATTGAGTTGTTCGAGAAAATTACCGGTGAAAATTTCCAAAAAGCCACGGCAGAGGATGTTGCAGGTCGCATCGAGGAGAATGTGACGGCTTACCTGAATGAACTGCTGAAGTAAAGAATGATAAACTTACGCAAAGACACCGTAGATGCCTTACAGAAGGATTATGGTGTCTTTGTTATTTAATAAGAAAGTATTGAAACTTTTTTCCATTAAACCTTTGTCCCTGGCAGGGAAGCTACTGCCGGGCATGTTGCCTTTGTTGATTTTTGTGGGTGTGGAACTTGTGTGGGGAACCACCGTTGGTTTAGTTGCTGCCCTGACTCTTGGACTCATTCAATTTGTCTGGTTTTGGTTCCGTGAACGACGGTTGGATAAATTTATTTTGGCCGACATCGCATTTTTGATGGTATTGGGTGGTTTGGCCATTGTTTTCGATAATGCACTGTTGTTTAAGCTGAAACCGGTATTTATTGGGGCTGCTTTATTGTTGCTTGTTGGTTATTCTGCCTTCTCTAATATCAGGTTGGTGATGCTGATGATGCAACGTTATATTAAAGGATTGGTGGCCGGTCCCTTTGAGTCATGGCTAATGCAGGATATGCTTAAGGTGTTTTTCTGGTTACTTCTTGCTCATACGCTGCTGATATTGGGGGCAGCACTCTGGATGCCTCATGCATGGTGGGCTGCCATCAGTGGTCCCGGTTTTTATGTTCTGGTAGGAGGGCTGGTGCTGTTTTCCTGGTTGCTTAACAAAAAGCGAAAAGCCATTTGGAGCAAAGAAGAGTGGCTTCCGCTGGTAGATGAGGAAGGAAAGTTGTTGGGGCATGCTCCCAGAAGTATTGTGCACAGCGGAAAAACCCGGTGGTTACATCCAGTGGTACACCTTCAGGTGGTTACGCCCGATGGTTTGTGGCTCCAGAAACGCCCTCTGCACAAAACCGTACAACCGGGCAAGTGGGATACTGCTGTTGGCGGACATGTTTCGAGAGAGGAGACCATCGAAACTGCGCTTTTACGCGAAGCAACAGAAGAAATAGGTGTTGATCCTAAAAGTGCTGCCTCACTGGGGCGTTACATTTGGCGAAGTGATGTAGAAAATGAATTGGTATTTGTCTTCGCACTTAGGCACGATGGCGAAATTCATCCGCATCCCGAAGAATTGGACGGAGGAAAGAATTGGTCATTTTCAGAGCTTGAGGAAGCCAAAGGAAAGGAGTTGCTCACCCCTAATTTTGAAGAGGAATTCCGCAGATATGGGGATGTATTGAAAAAGATTCAGGAGAGGGGTTGAATCATATAGATTGTTGTTTGCCGCGCTGTAAAACAATCAATCTTTTAAAGCCCATATCCGTTTAATCTAAGTCCGATAATCTGGCATTATTCTTAATTTATTCTTTTGAAAATATTATAGTAAGCTTAGGATGGAGGTCTTCTTTGGGAAAATTGGATGAGCAAAATATTGCTGAATTAGTTGTTTCTGTATTGATACTAAATCCCATCAAACCATAATTCTGGATGCTCCCATTATACCATGATTGAACAAAACTTGTTAGGTCAACCAAATGGTAAGTATTCTTTACCGGCCAATCTGTTAAAACTCTGGTTTCGGGTAATGTGTTTGGTTTTTTATCAAAACCAATATTTGCATTCCACGGTTCACTGATACATTCATAGACTAATTGCCCTTGTTTATCACCATTGTATTCAGCACAAACCAATTGCATTTTAGCTTCTGTTATTTTTATTCCTTTGGGTAATTCCGATAAGTCCCATTGCATTAAAAACCTTTCATCACAGTTATGGTAATCGGCGTCTTCAGTTACTTTATCCTCTTTAAATTTTCCCTGATAATATATTTTTCCTTCCCCATTTGGATTAGCAGTATTAGGCTTGCAGCTGCATATATATAACTCTTTACTTATGGTTGTTATGACTAAGGTGTCATTCAAACTTTTTTGTTTAGGCTCATCATCAGGCTTGTTTTTTACATTAAATGCTGTCAGGCTCAGCATAAATAACATTGTAAATAGGAATAAATTAGTTTTCATTTTTTTATTTTATATCATAATTTCAGACTGGGCTTATTTTGGATATTTATCCTTATGTGTTTCATCAGTTATTCTCCTTCTCTTCCCAGAATTTTTGTTCTTCCAGTTTATCAATTCGTTGGTTTAGATACTTTATCATTCTTGTCTTATGTTGAATGGTTGCGGTATCCTTTTCGAGAAGATCCACGGTTTCTTTGTAGCTTCTGATGGCAAGATCTTTGTCTTTAGCATAATGGTCGAGGATCATCAACCGATCCATCCGGATGGCAAGGTTCTTAGGATCATGTTTCAGTAGAATGTCGTAAAGCTCCAGGGTCTTACCCCATTTTCCAGCTCTTTTGTAGGTCTCCGCCAGCTCCGTGTTTATCATATCCTTAATAATTTGCGGAGTAGTGATGATTTCCATTGCTGTGTGAAAATGTTTTTCACTTTGTTCGGTCATCCCGATATTGCGTGTGCAAATTCCCAGATTATAATAGACCAGATAGTCATTAGGATTCAGGAAAGCCGCCTGTTTCAATGGCTTTTCTGCTTCCAGGTATTCTCCGTTTTTCCGGTAGCTCATACCCAGAAATTTGGTGGTGATGAATGAGGAATCGCCCTTTTGGTATAATTCATTAAAAATTTCGATGGATTTTTCGTATTCGTTGAGAAGGAAAAAAGTCTGGCCATACAAACGGCGTAACGGTTTAGAATCGTGGATTTCAGCATTGTAATACTTATCGAAAAAGGAGAGGGCCTCATCTGGTTCATCCAAATCCAGAAGTAATTGCCCTGCTTTGAAGATGGTGACACTTTTGGGAGAAACCTCCGCGCTTTTTGTGTAATAAATCAGGGCACTGTCGGCCTTCAGAGTTGTCTTGAGAATGTCCCCCATCTGATTCAGAAAAAAGGTGTTGGTGGTATCCTTGTTTATCAGGTGGCTGAAAATAAGCAATGATTCCGGGAGGTTACCCTCTTTTTTCATTGTCAGAGCTTTTCGCGGCAGGTAAACAGCACTGTCGATTCCCTGTTCCAGCAAAAGGTTGATAAATTCCAGGGCTTTGGTGTTTTCGGAGGTACTGTAATAGATTTCTTCCAGTTCTTTTACCAGTTCGATGGAGGAGGAATCGCGGGCGTAAGCTTTTTCCAGTGTGTCAATTGCACTGTCTATTCGGTATTCTTTCATTAATCTGCGGGCAGTAGCAATCCGCTTTGCAACGGTATCGGGAGAAAGCGTATGGACGGTTTCCTCTTGCCGGAGAGAGTCGGGAGTGACGATTTTTGTGCTGTCCGATTTAGGAGCGATAATTTTTGTACTGTCGTCCTCAGCGAAGTTAATTGCAAAAAGAGGGGTTGCCAGAAATAAAAGGAGAATGACTAAGAAAACTGGTTTCATAATTATGATTTTTTGGGTTAGAAAAATTCCCCGGGCTTTTTTAGAGAATCAGGCCCGGGGAATGTTTAAGAATTAAAATGCTTATTTCGGTGATGGGACGTTTCCCGAAGATAACTGAAAATTTATGGGAACGGTGAAATTAACGTTTACAACTTCGCCTTTCAGTTTCCCAGGAGTCCAGTCGGGTAAACTGGAGACTACCCTAATAGCTTCTTCATCCAGTATGGAGTGACCTGAACTACGTACTATTTCCGGGTTAGTCACTTTACCATTGACGTTAATAATGAATTTCACAAAAGCACGTCCTTCCAGCTGGTTCTGAACGGCTTTATCTGGATAATTTGTATTGTTAACAAGGAACTTAACTAATTCCTTATCTCCACCCGGGAACTCAGGCATTTCTTCCACCATATCGTAAACTTCAGTTCCTGAACCTGATTTAAGCACTTCTCCTGATTCAGCAACAACGGCGTTCTCTTCTGTCTGATTGCAAGCCATAAAACCGATAAAAAAGGTTAGTAAGGCAATGGTAGCAAAAAGGGTAGTTCGCTTCTGGGTATTATTATTTTTGGTCATCATAATAAATCGTTTTTTAATGAATGATTTGTGAAAACTGTTTACCAATTCCAGGCGGGCACCCGTGCGTTGGTAAAGCAGCAACTTTTTGTAGTTGACAAGTGAAACACCTTGTTGTATTACCTCTCTGTCGGCCTGAAACTCATGTGTTTCTTCTAAATACCGGCGCAGGAGCCATACAAAAGGGTTGAACCACTGAAAAATAAGAACTGATTCAAGCAAAATTATATCGGCAGAATGCCATTTGGACGAATGGGAAATCTCATGGGCAATGATTTGATTGATTTCCTCTTCGGTATAGTCGTTCTGTCCGATAAAAACCAGGTTGAAAAATGAAAAAGGACTGAAATTGCCGGGCAGAAATGCCACTTTGAAACGACCATGTCGGGCAAACATTGTCGTTTGTGACCAGTACCCAAGTTTTATCAATCCGTGAATTAATCTAATTAGAAAAAGTATGACCCCGAAACCATAAATTATCCGGGCGGTTTGCCACTCATAGGCAGGTGATGTAAAAAGTGATTTTACATTGCCCGAGACAATGGTTACCGGAGTCAGCAGAACTGCAAAGTCATCGTTACTGCCACTGGTGCTGAACAAGTTCAGCGGTGAAAAGGGCAGGAGTAAAGCAAGGGTTAACCCACTCAGAAGAAAGATGCGGTTAAAAGTAAACGTTGTCTTCCTTTTAAGAAATAACTGATAAATGAGAATCGTTCCGGCAATTAACACCGAAGATTCGTACAGCCAGTTTACATAATTAATCATTGTTCCTTGCTTTTTTTGTTCTCCAATTCCTTCCGTACATCAGCCATGAGCTCATCAAACTCTTTTAAATCCATTTTGTCGTTTTTTGCAAAAAAGGAGACAAGGTCTTTGAATGAATCTTCAAAGTAATTGCTGATAAAGCGTTTCATGAATTTTCTGGTGTAATCCTGTTTGGAAATAATCGGAAAGTAAATGTGTCCTTTTCCCTCGGCTACATGGTCCACAAAACCTTTCTTCTCCAAAATGCGCACAAGAGTTGATACGGTATTGTAAGCCGGTGCCGGACCGGGTAGTTGTTCGATGATCTGCTTCACCGTGGCATTGCCCATTAACCACAGGGGGTGCATCACTTGTTCTTCTGCTTTGGTCAGTTCCTTCATCCTTTAATCAACTATAAGTTTAGTTCAAATCTATAACTAAAAACTTAGTTGAACAAGAGTAATCGTGTTAAAAAACATTAAAAGACTGGTTGTAAGAGCTTTATCGGTTCCAGATATCCCATGCGGCTTCAGCCTGGAAATGCAGCATTTCAAGACCATTTTTTACAGTGGCCCCTTTTTCTCTGCATTTCTGCATGAAAAGGGTGGTTTCCGGATTGTAAATGAGGTCGAAAGCCAGGTGTTGCGAAGTAATGCCATTGTACGGAAGTGGAGGACACTCATTGGTATTTGGGGACATCCCCGATGGAGTTGTGTTCACAATAGCTGTATAGTCTCTCAGAATTTCTTCGTTGAGTGATTCATAGGACACATGGGAGGGATGTTTGGGAGTTCGGGAAACAAACCGGTACAATAAACCCAGTTCTTTGAGGGCATAGGCAACTGCTTTGGAGGCTCCTCCGGTTCCCAGAATCAATGCCTTTTTATGGTGCGCCTGAAGAAGTGGCTCGATGGATTTTGAAAACCCGGTAATATCGCTGTTGTAACCAATGAGATATGGTTTCTTATCGTTCCAGGTAAATTTTATGACATTAACAGCACCTGCCTCTTTGGCCACAGAATCAACTTCATGCAGATACTCCATCACTTGTTGTTTATAAGGAATGGTGACGTTGAGTCCTGCCAGATACGGATGCTTTTCAAGCAAATTGGGGAATTCCTCAATACTTTCGATGGGAAAATTGAGGTATCGGGCTTCAATGTTCTCGTTTTGGAATTTTTGAGTGAAATACCTTTGAGAAAAAGAATGCTCCAAAGGATAACCTATTAGTCCGAAGGTTTTCATATTCGTTAGGTTTTTTATTATGCAATAATAATATGTAAAGACGCTTCATTGCGAGTGCCTAACCCAAATATAATTGGGGCATAATATGTTTATGACCGCGTATTGAGTCCCGTAATTTACTTTATGACTGTAATTTTAACCTTATCCTCAGTCGTATTTAAAAAATCATCAACGGCGACAAAAGTTAATTCAAAATTTCCTTCATGATTTGGCAATCCTGATAACTTCATAATCTCACCATCAAACTCCAACCAATCATATTCATTCTGATTAATGCGAAGGGTCAACTGTTTATCATCAATGTCTTTAAAATAATCCAAAGGAAGCGATATTTCGAATTTTTCTCCAACCTGAACAATTGTGTCAGGAAGCGGATGGTAAACAAATGGCTTAAATACTTTTGAAGTATTTACCCAATATAAATCTGATTCGGTTAATCCTTTTTCTCCAATTTGCAAGCGGGTAAAAAACAATAATGTGTTGTCAATACTAACAAATGGTCTTCTGTCCCAGTCTTTTGAATTGATTGTTGAATCAATTATCTGAGGTTCAAGCCAGTTGTTATTAATATCATGATAGCTTATATATAAATCCATCCATGTTTCATTATTAGTATATCTGCAAAAAATCAAGTATTCTTCTTCTGGTGAAATAAAAACACTTTCTTCGTCATTTTGTGGCAAACTCAGTTCAGCAACTAACTCCGCACTTTGGTACTGATTATCATCCAACCTTGAAAAAAATAAATCAGCAAAGTCACAATTTTCTTTTCCCTCACAATTTCTATTTGAAGAAAAATATATTGTCCCATCGTTGGTTATGGATGCATTAGCTTCCCTGCTTATCGAACATATCGGAGCTTGTATTATTCTAGGAGAACTCCAATTACTATTGGTCTTTTCAATTATCCAAATATCGGTATTTCCGTTGTTCTTATCAGGTTTACTTTGTGCAAACAGCAAAGATTTTCCATTGGGAGAAAAATATGGGAGATAGACGCATTTATTTTTTAATGGTTCAAAAACCATCGGTACGGTCCAATTATCATTAATCTTCTTTGAATAATATATTTCACCACTAAAGTCATCCTGGTTTAGGATTCCAAAGGCAAATTCTCGCGAATCCGGAGAAAATGAAATCCCATGTTCCAATCTGCCTTTGATTGAAACTACGTCAGGAGCAAAAATTACAGGAATAGAATCAGGATAAGTTTGACCAAAATAATCAGGCAATTCTGTGGATTGGCTGCAACTACTCAGCCCGAAAATGAAAATAAGTGGAATAAATATTTTAATCATAATATTTCAATTGCGCAGTGACTGTTTTCTGGTGCTCAATCCTTCTAAGAGGGAATTCTTAATCCTACCTTCCTGAAAAATACTTGAAAAGAGCGTGTTAATCTGATGAACTGCCCTTTTCCTTGTGGTGTACACAATTATGCAGGCAAAACCCTTAAACTTTTATATGCCTTATGTGGTTTAATCACTACAAGCCAACAGCCACGATCTAAGAGCTAAGAGCCAAAAGCTAAGAACTAGCCGAACCCTCTCTTTGTGTTTTATCTGCCCATATTTCAGTAGCGGCAATGCTTAGAATGCCTAATATAATAAAAACCAGTGCCAGAGCAAACTCAGAATTTACTTCCGGAAGATGCCATTTGTAGGCAATAACTTTCACTTTTTCACCAAATTCTTGGGTAATTTCAGTTTTCCAGGGCCAGAGCAAACCCAATGAACCCAAAATAAATCCGGACAGTAGCGCAATGGTGGAATCGGGAAACCGGCTCAACAACCACGACAAAAACCGGCTAAATATGATGAGTCCGGCAACGGCTCCAATACCTACGGGCAATAGAATGGAGAGGTCGAAATTATTGACAGCATCAATCATTACCAATTGATAATTGCCCATCAGTACCAGGACAAAAGAGCCGCTGAGCCCCGGCAGTATCATACTGCATATAGCTACCACACCACAAAGGAACAGGTAAAAAAAGGAGCGGTCTTCTCCGGCAGGAGTAAGAATCGATATTGCGATGGCAATGCCTGCGCCTATTATAAAAGAAGTGATGGCGGCTATATGCCATTTTTTAACGGTGCGGGCCACAAACCAGACTGATGCCATGACCAGCCCAAAGAAAAATGACCAAACATAAACCGGGTGGTTAAGAAACAGATATTCAAGAAGGCGGGCCAGCGAAATGATAGCTGTAAAAATTCCGGTAAAAAGATAGAGTACAAAAAAGAAATCGGTATGGGCGGAAAATTCTTTGAATCTTCCTTTGAGAAGCAATTTTAAGGCGGTTGCATCGAACGACTTGATGGCATCAATCAATCGGGCAAAAATACCTGTAATAAGTGCAATGGTTCCTCCCGATACTCCGGGAATAACGTTGGCTGCGCCCATGGCAACACCTTTCAAAAATGGAAAAACAACTTTGCTACGCATCGAAAAGTTTTATTTGTTCTGCTCAATAAAATCAGCTATTTCCGGATTCTCCTGGCAGATTGGCTGTATCCCGGGAAAAGCTTCCATTAATTCTTCGATATATCCAGGTGCAAAATTAACCGCTTCAGTCAGAAGCTTTATTGCCTCCCCAAAATCTTCGGTGATGAGAATGTGATACGCCCCCAAAATGTAATGGAAGGAGGCAGTTTCCATAAATTTGGAGCTATATTCGTCCACAAATAATTCGATATTATAATTGGGCTTGAGTGCTTTGCTGAGTTTAAATAAGGCAATCACATGTCTTAAATCACGTCGGTTACTCAGAATGGCTTTTACGAAAAACTTCTTCGATAAATCCCATTCCTCATTCAGCACATACGATTGCGCTTTGATGTGATAAAACATTCCCAATTCCGAATCCTCCATCATCTCTTTTTCTTTCATGGCCAGGTTTATGACCCTGCGGCAACTTTCGGGTTCCTGTTGTTCCATAAAGAATCTGGCGTAACTTTCCCAGGTATCAATATCCATTGGGTCGATGCGGGTAGCCAGTTCAAAGAAATTATCCGCCATAGTGGAGTTCCCAAGCTGATTCCAGCAATCAGCAATGTAATGAAGACACCGGGATTGAAATATGTCTAAGGAAATACATTCCAGATAACTATCCAGTGCTTCCGGATATTTGTTCTGCTGTGCAAGACTGTTTCCTTTGTTGAAAAAAGCCTGCGAATGCTCGGGATTGATGGCCAGACAAAAGTCAAACGCTTCGTTGGCGCTTTCCAGATCGCCCATTTTTACAAGCGTTATGCCCGAATTGTACCAGGCGTTGTCCGACCATGGATTGACATCCAGAACCTGTTGATAGGTGTTGTATGCTTTTAGGTCTTCCTCAACTTTGTCGTACGCATACGCCAGTTCAAAAAGGAGATTTTCATTGGTTGTAAAGTGGGCTTTGCGTTTTTCCAGAATGTCAATAACCGCGTGATATTCATGAAATTGATTTAGGTAAAGAATGACATCCAGCAATACTTCAACATCATTGCCGAATGCATATTTAAAACCTTCTTCAAAGATGGCAATGGCTTTTTTGTTGTGGTCGTCACGAAGATAAACATAACCCAGGTTTAAATAAACCTCGGAGTTGTATTTTTCTATTTCCAAAAGATTTTCAAGTAGCGAAGTTGCTTGGCTGAGTCTTCCTTTTTCGATGAAGATGATGGCTTGTTTTACACGCAGCACAGTAGCTTCCGGATGTTGTCGGAGCCCTATTTCTATAATACGTTCAGCCTTATTGAATTGGAGCTTATCTACGTAAAAATCAAAAATATTCTCAATGCTGTGGACATCAAAAAAAAATTCCTGTCCTCTGTATTCCATTTTTTCAAACCGCTCAACAGCTTCCCTTACTTCATTAAAATGGGCAGACCATGAATCATACATACACACTTATTTTTAATGGTGCAAAAGTACGCAATCTTTGTGTAATGCCAATACGTTAGAATAAATTAAGGTTATGGCGGATTTATGTTAATTGTTACTACTAAACAGAGAATCCTGAGTTTGCGATTGTTTGTTTGCTGTATCGCAGTGAATCAGTGAGTTAAAAGAGGAGGGGCCGGTTTTCGGTGTTGCCAAAAATCGACCCCTCTCATTCTTAAATCCTTTCATTATTCAACCTACTCAGGCTCAACAATAAAATTGTACATTATTTCGGTTGATGAGCTGTTCGCAATAAGTCATTTACGGTTTTCACCGGATTAAAGGTCTCCACGGGCACCTCCACAAAAATGGTAAGCCAGTTGGCCATAGCCCCGTTCCACAATCCCGGCCGCTCAAGTGCTTTGATGGTTTTTCCACTGATAGATTTTTCGGAGATAAATCCCGTCTCCTGGTCGATGTATTCCAGAAGGTTAAATTTCTTTCCTTCGTAGTTGCGTGTAATGCAAACCAAATCGACGGGGTTGAAATGCGTACTGGCTTCGAAAATTTTCTTTTGTTCCGGCACGTTCAGATCAAGCTGCGAGCTTTCGACAATTTGCAGGGTTTCCTGTCCATCAGTGTTGCGCACCCAAAATGGTCCTCCGCCGGGTTCACCTTCATTTTTCACCATTCCGCAAACTCTGATGGGGCGATTCAGAAAGTGCAGTAAATAAGCACCCTGCTCACCCAGAGAACCATCTGCTAAATTTCCAGGAAGGTCGGTATGCAACTTGTCTTTCAGAAATTTACGGATGGAGGATATTAGGCTAATGGAAAGTCCATCTTCAAGTTTTTGAATAAAATCAAACACCTGGTTGCGAATGTCCAGTGCCAGTCCGCCCAATGCTTCCTTGTAATCCGAAACCAGTTGAAGTTTGCTGTCGGGAACTACATTATCAATATTTTTAATAAAAATGATTCCTGCATCACAATCATTCAGATTCTCAATGAGCGACCCGTGACCACCGGGACGAAATACCAGCTTTCCGTTTTCGTCACGAAACGGTTCATTGTCGGGCAATACGGCAACGGTGTCTGTATGTGCCTTTTGGAAGCTGTAAGATACATCGAAGTTTACCCCGGTTTTTTGTTGAATAGAACTGAGATTATCAGCCAGTTCCTTTTTAAACAAATCCAGATGCTCGGGGCTTACCGTAAAATGAATGTTGGCGGTTTTATTTTTTGTTTGAGCATATTTTGCTGCCTCGGCCAGATGTTCCACCATCGGGGTTCGGCTTTCTTCCGGATACCGATGGAATTGTATAAGACCTTTGGGCAGAAATTTATAGTTTAGCCCATCTGGGTTTAAAACTTTCGAGATGATTTCCACTGCCAGTGATTCACGCTCTTCCGGGGCTTCAATATTATTGTCAGGAAAGAATTTTTTCAGTGCTTTAAAAAAAGCAAATTGCGGCAGGTTGTCTATGAATTCCTTCACAGGATGTTTGTCATCCAGGCTTTTGAGGTCTTCAGGGTTTTCCACAAACTGAAACAATGCTTTAAACATCCGTGTGGCAGCTCCGGAGGCGGGGACAAATTTGAGAGGCTCCAACTCGTTACTGATTTCGTTTTGGTATAAATCCTTAAATGAATGAATGGATTCTTTCGAAAGAGGAACTATCCCATCGGTCAAGGTGGCGGGTCTTTCAGCTTTTAGAGCCGGAAAACCTTCTTTAAATCTTTTTACCTGCTCTTCCAGTGCTTTAGTGGAAATTCCTTTTTCTTTCAGTTGCTTCAAATCGGTTTCTTGAATCATATCTTTCTTTTTGTTTTTCTGAAAATAACGAATTTTCCGGTTTATTTCAAAATAAAATCTACAGGATATCATCTGCAAAGCCCGGGCATTTATTATTAAGTGTCCATTGAAAAGCGCAAATCTGTTTTTGCTAGACTATTGTGAAACGAGCACATATTTTTTAATGAATTTTCAAGCAGCTTTGATCTACCTGCATGAACAATGAATATAGATTGATGTTTTAAGACAATGAAACTTTGATTGGAGCCCAGCCAGATTCCCGGGAAAAGAGATTTTCTCAATTAAAGAAATAATGCAGGAATTGTTGATAAATAATTTTTCAGGTAACGGTTTACCTGATTGATTAGAAACAAATTAACTTGTCCTTTAATTGTCTGTAAATCAGAATTATAACAAATTGAATATTTGACTAAAAAAGACTAAAACCGTAAATATTTGAAAGTCAAATAATAAGGATATTAGGGGTGGAAATATAATTTTTACATTCGCCACGTTTTTTTTATGTAATGAATGAGCCCGAAGATTAGAAGAAGAAACACATTCTAACAAAATGAGGTCGGATTCAGGCTCGGAATTACTTTTCACTTGAGTTTTTAATTGTAAACAGAGCATTTGAATATCAACATTTAATTTATGAAGCAATTACTGTTAAGTTTAGTCGGCTTAGTCTTGTCATTAACTCCTGTTATGGCCGAAGGCTATCAGGTAAATTCGCAAGGACAAAAGCAAACAGGAATGGGACATACCGGAACTGCCCTTTTACTGGGGCCATCCTCCATTCATTTTAATCCGGGCGCATTATCATTTCTGGAAGGGAAGTTTATGTTTTCCGGAGGAGTAAGTGGTGTGATTTCGCAAAATACGTTTGTGAAAGAGCAGCCGTCGCTTTACAGTGCAGAAAGTGACAACCCCATGGGAACACCATTCTCTATTTATGGCGCCATGCGTTTGAACGAAAAGCTGGTAATAGGTATCGGAGCCAATTCACCTTATGGAAACAGCCTGGTTTGGGGCGATGACTGGGACGGACGATATCTAATTCAGGATCTTTCGCTTCAGGCAATTTTTGTTCAGCCGACTGTATCGTATGCTATTACTCCCAAAATTAGCGTAGGCGGTGGTCCTGTGGCTGTTTTTGGTGCTGTGAAGCTTAATAAGGCGCTTCCGCTACAGTCGGAAAGCGGAGACGGGCAGGTGACTCTTGAGGGAAGCACCGTGGCTTATGGTTACAATTTGGGATTGTTTGTAAAACTGACCTCTGATTTATCCTTTGGAGTGAACTACCGCTCCGAAGTAAATGTGGAGATGGAAGATGGAGATGCTACTTTTTCGGTTCCGGAAAGTATGCGGGGTAATTTTCCCGAGGGAAACACTTTTTCCGCTGAATTACCCATGCCGTCGAATTTAACGTTTGGTCTTGGGTGGCAAGCTACCGATAAACTTCTGCTTGCAGTTGACCTGCAAAGTGTGGGTTGGTCGGCCTATAAGGAACTGAATTTCGATTTTGAAGAAAATACAGCAGCTTTACAGGATTCTGAAAACCCGAGAAACTACGAAAACACAATGATTTACCGCTTGGGAGCTGAATATCAGGCACTGGAAAGTTTGAAGGTGCGGGCTGGTGTTTATTATGATGAAACGCCCATTCCTGCTGATTACCTGACACCGGAAACACCAGGAACCAACAAAACGGGTATCTCAACAGGCTTATCCTATG
>NZ_JADQBH010000068.1 GCF_016278715.1 Marinilabilia sp.
CGAAAATACAATCCCAACATCTCTTATGATGAGGATATAAGACTGATGTCGGTTGTGGGCTCACTTGTTGCATCTGCTGCTCATTATCAGCAGGAGAAGCTTGAAGAACTTGAATTGTTACGCCAACGGAACCGTGACCTTCGAAGTCAGCTCGATAGCGATCTTAGGCCCAGGGGAATGGTGGGGAGTTCCGGTAAAATGCGCGATGTTTACGGATTGATATCCATGGTTGCGCCCACGTCAAGTACGGTGCTTATCCGGGGCGAAAGTGGTAGTGGAAAGGAGTTAATTGCCGAATCGATACATACAGGCAGTCAGCGGGAGAAAGGACCGATGATTAAAGTGAACTGTTCTGCGCTGCCTGACTCGTTGATTGAAAGTGAGCTTTTCGGTCACGAAAAAGGAGCCTTTACTGGTGCCGAGCAACGGCGTATTGGCCGCTTTGAACTGGCTCATAAGGGAACCATCTTTCTGGATGAGATTGGGGATTTACCCCAGGCCACCCAGGTAAAGATTCTTCGTATTCTACAGGAACGTGAATTTGAAAGGTTGGGAGGCACAGAAACGATTCATGTGGATGTCCGTGTCATTACAGCGACCAATAGAAATTTGGAGGAGTTGATTGAACGCGAAGAATTCAGGGAAGACCTCTTTTATCGCATCAATGTATTTCCTTTGTTTCTTCCTCCTTTGCGCGACCGCCGGGAGGATATTCCTCTTTTGGTGGATCATTTTATTGAAAAATTTAATAAACGCAACCATGCAGCCATCAAGCGGATTACCACCACGGCCTTGAATATGTTGATGGTCTATTCGTGGCCGGGCAACATCCGGGAGTTGGAGAACTGTATTGAACGGGCATGTATTCTCTGTCGCGATGGGGTTATTCACAGTTATCAGTTGCCACCCACTCTGCAAACAGCCGACAGCACCAATACCCGTACTGGAGGTGGTTTGATGGATAGTGTGGAACGCATCGAAAAGCAACTGATAATTGAAGCATTGACCTCTACTGGTGGAAACATTACCAAATCTTCCGTGCAGTTAAAAGTTACGGAGCGGATGCTTGGTACGCGCATTAAAAAATATGGTATTGATGTGTGGCGCTTTAAGAAATTGAACGGTTAAGTTATGCATATTCAAAGGGTAGATTTTTCCAAACCGGAGCATCAGAAGGCTTTTGAAGCGTTGCAAAATGCTTATATGCTTGATGATATGGGAATGCAGAAGCCTTTACTACCTGCTCAGGCCCGAAAAGTGATTGAAGATTTATGCCAGCATCCTTCTTATTTAGGATTCATGGTAAAAAATGAGGACGGGTATCTGGCATTGGCCAATTGTTTTGTAAATTACTCCACTTTTGCAGCCCGCCGGCTGATTAATATTCATGATTTTGTGGTTCATCCAGAGCATCGGCGGAAAGGCGCCGGCCTTTTTTTACTCTCCGGTATTGCGGAGTTTGCTGAAGAAAACGGGTTTTGTCGAATTAATCTGGAAGTAAGGGAAGACAATCATAAGGCCATGCACCTTTACCGAAAATTCGGATTTCAGGAATGTACTCCAAAAATGTTCTTCTGGGAGAAACGAATTTCTATGTAGTGTCTGCAAGTAAAATACGGATTTTTCAGTCTTTGATAAAAAGCGTCAAATACGATACATTCGTTTTCTTTAATCGTAAATGAGTATTTTGGCGGCAAGCGTAACGACGCAAGTGGTACTTTATGGACAGAAACTAAATAAACCTTGAGTCAGAACGGGTTCTCATTACCAAATCATCATTCTTTTTATCAAGCCAGCCACTTACCGCATGTGGCCGGTTGTCGAACTGACGCATGAAGGGTTTGATGTCTAAGAGCGGCGTTTCATCCAGCATGTCGGCCCCTTCAAAAAATATTTTGTTTTCCTCCACTTTTACCAGTCGCACTGTTGAAATGCCGATGGGAGAGGGGCGCTTTGGAGAGCGAGTGGAAAAAATGCCATGCTCTCTGTCGTCCATAAATGGCTTTACTATAAGCTGGTATCCCTGTACTTTGTGGAGATGATAGATCAGCATTATATTGGAGAAGCCATCTAAATCTTTCAACCCTTCTGAAAATTCAGGAAAAACCTCTGCCACTCCTCTGATGTTACCTGCTCCGGAGGGTTGGATGGGCATGCCCTGGAGAGAATCATGGGGGGTTGTAATGGTTCCGATTATGCTTAGGTTTAAGGTTCGTTGTGGTTCAATATGATTCATAATTAGTAAGATAATATAAGTTTAGTATAATGTTTAATATTTACACGGGCATCGCGTCCAGTGACAAAGTTTTAAACAGACAATATACAGGGCTATCTTTTTTCAGGGCCAGCTCTTGTCCGGCTGCCCTACTCACTTCTGCTATCAGTGGAAACCCGCAGTCAACGAGACAAAGCATCCGGGGCCCCTCTTCAAGAGTCTCTGTTATCCGGCCTTTTATCTGGTTTCGGAAGGAGGTTCCTTCCATTCGGGTCTTTGCCAGTATGATGTGATCGGGTCTTAGGAAAATCTTCATCTTGCTCCCTGTTTTATAGCTGTTTTTTTGTGGTTCAAATAGCACATTTACTTTTTCTCCGTTGCCAAAGCCATTTAGAGTAATCATCCCATCGTCTGTGTTTACAGACTTGATTTTCAATGTAACAGAGTTTAGTGCGTTGTTAACGGGAATTAGTTTGAATAACAATCGGTTTTGCAATAACACTTCATAATCATCATGAGCGACCACTACTCCTTTGCTAATCAGGCATAGGCGATTAGTTAACTTAATGATGTCGGGGAGATCATGGCTGACAATTAGTACAGGGATGTTTAAAAAACCGGCTACTTTGGAGATATACGGAATTATCTGTTGTCTCAATGATTGATCCAGTGCGCTGAAGGGCTCATCCAGTAAAAGAATTTCTGGTGATGCCAGTAATGCCCTGCCCAGAGCAACTCTTTGTCGCTCACCACCGGAAAGATGCCCGGGGTATTTTTCAATCAGATGAGCTATGTTGAGTGTTGATATTACTAGTTCCAGCTGTTTTGAAGTATGATGGGTTTTTTGAAATGAGTTTCCGTAAAGTAAATTTTTTCTGACTGAAAGATGAGGAAACAACCTGCCTTCCTGAAAAACATATCCTACCCGTCGCTTGTGTGATGGAATATTCTCTTTTTTTTCGGAAGAAAACAGCATTTTGCTGTTGCATTGAATAAATCCTTTATGGGGAGTCTCAAATCCACTGATACATTGCAACAGGGTTGTTTTTCCCGAACCGCTGGGACCAAAAATGCCGGTAATCCCGGGTTCGAAGGTCTCATTAATGGTTAAAGAAAAACCGGGATGGCTAAATGATATGTTAATTTTTAGTTTGTTTTGCATAGTCAGGGAATTGATTAGTTTCTGCGGTAAACATAATAGGAACCAATTATTGCCACAAAAGAGATGATTATCGATACAGTTACAAGTAAAAATGTTTCCCGCTCCTGGCCCGGCACCTGCATCCTTGCATAAATGGCTAATGGTAATGTTCGTGTTTCTCCGGCAATATTCCCGGCAAAAGTTATGGTAGCTCCAAATTCTCCCAGACTTCGGGCAAATCCCAGAACAAATCCTCCAAGAATGCCGGGTCGGGCCAAAGGAAGGGTAATGAAGAAGAATGTTTTTACCGGGGATGCTCCCAGAGATCTGGAGGCTTCCTCCAGTCCAGGATCAACCATTTGCATCGCAACTTTCACCGACCGGATTATTAGCGGAAACGATACTACCGTAGAGGCAATTACTGCTGCGCCAAAAGAAAATGCAATACGAATTCCCATGCACTCGAACAGCCATCTACCCACTAACCCATTGGCACCAAAGAATAGTAAGAGTAAATAGCCGGTGGTGACTGGAGGTAATACCATGGGTAAGTGCAAAAAGGCCTCAACAAATGCTTTCCCTTTGAATTTTTTTCTGGCAAGGAGGTAGCCCGAAATTATTGCAACAGGTAAAGCAATTATGGAGGTCAGCACCGCCACTTTTATCGAAAGACATATTGCCTGATATTCCATTGTCTGTGAATTAGTTAAATCTCCTTTTTTTGGAGGGCTTTTTTCAGTGATTAATTGCTTCAATTCCTGTATAATGTGAAAAACATAACTGAACCCGGTTTCTGATAGATAATCAGCTACCGGGGAGGAGCTTTTTCCACTATGGTAAAGCCATATCCGGCCCAAACTTTTTTTGATTGCTCACTAGTAAAATAATCGAGAACTTTTTTTGCTGTATTCTTTTTCTGCGATGATTTTAAAACCGCCGCATGATAATTTATTGGCTGATGAGTTGAATCCGGGAAAATTGCCACAATGTTTACCCGGGTCGACCTGACAGCATCTGTTTTATATACAATTCCAAAATTTGCCTCTCCCAACTCGACAATCATTAATGCTGACCGAACATCTTTGGCGGGTAATATCCGGTCCGATAGTGAATGATATATTTTTAATGAATGAAGTGCCTCCACGGCATATTTTCCTGCCGGGACGTGGGTCGGGTCCCCGATCGACAGCCGGGAATCAAGCAACGATGCAAGGTTGATTAATTTAAACGGCTTTTGAAGATTTTTGTCCTTGGGAGCTATCAATACGAGTTTATTTTGGGCCGGTATGCATCGTGATTCCGGAATGGTAAACCCTTTTTCATCAACATAATCCATCCATCGCTTACTGGCAGAAATATAAATATCGCATGGGATTTGCTCAGTTATTTGCCTGGCCAGCGTGCCTGATGAGGAAAGATTAAGTTTCAGTTCAACCCCAAGATCCTTCTCAGCGCTGTCAGCCAGCACGGTTATTACATCAGTGAGGCTTGCTGCCACCAATAAGGTCAACTTTTCAGTCTTGCCGGGTGCTTGCCTCTGTTGTGACTTGTTGCAACTGTGAAGAAGTATCAGCAATGTTACGATTATTAAATAATTAAGGTGTTTCATACATGTGTTGTAAGCTGATATATAAAGGGTTTATTTACTTTAGAGTCCGGGAGCATGGAATGTGCCACGAATGGGGTGGCGACTTAATGTTCTGACAAACAGAAGGAAAGAGGAAGTCGCTAATTTGTTTTTTCTACATTTTTGTAGAATTTAAGGGAGGAACCATTCAAAAATGTTGGAGAGGAGAAACTTCCGGCATGGTTTTTATTTATAAAGTTGAGTCCCTGCAATACTTCGTGGAATATTTAAAAACAGTTGATAATCAACCCATTACAAAAACCAGGCGAATGGGATACAACTCACTCATAATAAAAACTTTGCGTCATTGAGTCTCTGTGTTTAAGCTTTTTTTAACGGACTATTGGTTCCTGAAAATTGGTGAATTAATAAGACTAATGTCTTCAGGCAAAAACAAATGAGAAAACTATCTGGATATACACCAAATTTTCTCTATTTTCGTTGTTTAAAACAATACTATAGTCAGGTTAGAACAATATTCCTTGAGATATCATGATAAAACGCTACATCTTTTCGGTTTTAATTTTATTTTTTGCAGTTGTCTCTTTTTCGTCGGGACAGGAATCCTACGACAGTCAGCAACCGGAACAGCTTTTTGATGAGGCCCTGGAGCAATTCAGAAATGAGCGCTATGGCCTTGCCCGCTCCATGTTCGAGAATTTGGAGCAGAAATTTGCTCCCGGTCAGAGCAATTTGAAGGCTGAGTCTGCATATTATGCTGCAATGTCGGCCTCTTTGTTGGAAAATGAGGATGCCGAAGATATGTTGAAGGCCTTTTTGGTTGATTTCCCCGAGAGCGGAATGCGTCCTTATGTATATAAGCGTTTGGGCGATATGGAATATGAGGAAGGCAGGTATCGACAGGCTGGTCGTCACTACCAGTATGTGGATGCCCGGAAACTGAACCGGGAAGCGCGAATCGAATTCAGATTCAAATCCGGATATTGTCATTTTATGGAAAGGGAGATTGAGCAGGCTCTTTCAGCATTTTCCGAAATCAGAAATGTGGACTCCGAATGGTGGGGGGCAGCCAATTACTATTATGCTCACATACAGTATGAACAGGGGAATTATAAGTCGGCCTTAACGATATTTGAAAAACTGAAAGACGAACCCGGTTTTGGTGCCGAGGTACCTTTTTATATTACGCAAATTTATTATCTGCAGGAAGAATACAGCAAAGCCATCGATTATGGTATGCCATTGGTTGAAGAAGCCCGTGGCACCCGAAAAGGAGATATGGCTCAGGCGGTGGGGAATGCGTATTATGCCCTCCAGAATTACGGTAAGGCCGCTGAATATCTCAGTCTGGCAGTGGAACTGGTTAATGAACCTCCCCGTCAGGATTATTACCATTTGGGGATGAGCTATTATCATCTGAAGCAGTATGAAGATGCCGCAGAAGCCTTGTCGCAGGTAACAGGCAAAAAGGATGAGATGGCTCAGAATGCATTTTTTCATCTGGGAGATTGTCACCTGAAACTGAATGATAAAAAACGAGCCCGGGTGGCCTTTGGAGCTGCTTCAGAATCGGAGTTTGATGCATCAATAACCGAGGAGGCTATGTTCAACTATATTAAGTTGAATTATGAACTTTCATTTTCGCCATTTAATGAGATAATCGACAGTTTTACCGGTTTTATCGATCGTTTTCCGGAAAGCCGGTATGTCGATGAGGCGTGGCAATATCTGGGGCAGGCATTGCTGACCAGCCGAAACTACAAACAGGCATTGGAAGCCCTGGAGCAGGTCAAAAACAAAACTGCTGACAACTACAAGGCGCTTCAGCGAATTGCCTATCACAGGGGACTGGAATTGTTTAATAATCTGAGGTTCGATCAGGCTATTGATATGTTGCAATACAGTCTTCAATACGGCGAGTATGATCGCGACCTGAAAGTAAAGGCACGGTACTGGCTGGGCGAAGCATATTATCGTCAGGGCAGATACAATAAGGCCATCGAGAATTTTGATATTTTCATTCGCACCCCTGGTTCTTATGGAATTGACGAATTTAAAACGGCACATTATAATATTGGCTATGCCTGGTTTAAGCAGAAAAATTTTGACCAGGCCGCTTCCTGGTTTCGGAAATATGAAAACCTGATGGGAGACCGGCAAAGTCCTATGTTAGGAGATGCCTTGAATAGAATTGGGGATGCTTTTTTTATGAAGCGTGACTTCTCGAGAGCCATTGATTACTACGAAAGAGCAACCAATGTGCCCGGAGCAAGTGCCGACTATGCAATGTATCAGAAGGCATTTGCCATGGGGATTGATAAAGATCATCAGGGTAAAATACGACAACTTGAAGAATTGGTGGATCGGTTTCCTAATTCCTCGTTTGTAGATGATGCCTATTACGAAATGGGCCGTTCGTATGTAGCAATAAACGATCTCAACTCAGCTATTCGAATGTACAAAACTATTAAGGAGCAGTATCCGCGAAGCAATTTCTCCAAAAAAGCGATGCTGCAACTGGGATTGGTTTACTACAACAACAATGATTTGGACCAGTCGATGGCTTTCTACAAACGGGTAGTCAATGAGTTTCCGGGAACACCGGAGGCCGAAGATGCCCTGCTGGGAATCAGAAATGTTTATCTCGACAGGAATGATGCCAATGGTTTTATTGCATACACCCGTCAGGTTGGCGGATTTGCCAGTATTGATGAGCGCCAGGAAGATTCCCTGTCGTATGTGACGGCTGAAAAGCTATATATGCAGGATAAGTGTCTGCAGGCGATCAACCAGTTTGAATCTTATATCAGAAAATATCCTAACGGACGTTTTGCTGTGAATGCTCATTTTTACAAAGCCGACTGTCAGTATCGAAATGAGGATTATGAAAATGCCCGGCAGTCTTTTGAATTTGTCGCGTCCCGGCCCGGAAATATATTTATTGAGGATGCTCTGATTGGAGTTGCGCGTATTAGTTATCATCAGAAGCGTTACGAGGATGCTCTGGGATACTATGAGCGTCTGGAAATGGAAGCCGAAAAGGAGGAGAGTCGGCGCGAAGCACTGATAGGCCAGATGCGTTGCCTTGGGAAACTTGGTGATCGCCCGGGGTATGTTACCCGTTTGGCCGAACGGGTGCTTGCCGATGCCAAAACTTCACCGGAGATAATCAGGGAAGCCCGTTATCTTAAAGCGAATGCTCACATAGAATTGAATGAGAAGGATTTGGCGCTGGAGGAATTTCAGAAATTAAAAGTCAATCCAAGTTCTCCCGAAGGAGCCGAAGCCCGTTTCAGGGTGGCCAATATTTTGTTCGAACGAAATAATATCGATAAAGCTGAAGAAGAGATTTTTGACTTTGTGAATGTAGGGACTCCTCATCAGTATTGGATTGCCCGTTGTTTCCTTTTGCTGGCCGATATTTATGAGAAACGTGGTGAACTGTTTCAGGCTCGTCAGTACATCGAAAGTTTGCTTGAAAATTACCAGGAAACGGATGATGATATTCGCCAACGTGCCAATAAACGATTGAAAGAACTGGAAAAGGCACAAGCAGAGTCATAAATAGCGCAACAATGATTAATACCAGGAATATTAGCAAAGAACTTATGAAGACCATCAATATTTTTACCCTGTTTACAATATTCTTTACAGCTGTTGGTGTCAGTGCCCAGGAGCCGCTAAGCAAGGACGTCCGCGTAGTTCGGGAATTTGATCCAACGGTTTCGGATGCCATGAAAATAAACCAGATGCCGGATAGGGAAGATACGCTGGAAATAAACCCACAGTTTAACTACCGGGTGGTGGGGCAGCCACTCGCCGGAAGCCCCAAGGTGGAACCTATGAGTGCAGCCCGACTGGCACGGCAGCACAAGGGAGAGTTGTATCCGTCGTATGTTCGCGGTGGTCTGGGAAATTATGAAACCCTGTTTGGAGAAATTTTTTACAATATTACCCGCAACGAGAAATTTGCATTTGCACTTTCCCTGGGACAGGAATTTTCATGGGGGAATATTGAACTGGAAGATGGTGCATCATCGGAGGCTCCACTTCACCGAACCAACGGAGGAATCTATTTGCGTCATTTTTTCGATGATAAAACGCTTGAATTCGATATGGATTTTAACCGAAGGGCGTATGAGTACTATGGATATCAAACCATTTCCACAACCGATGAAAATCCGGAGTTTTATGATAATGGAGAGGGCAGCTTAGTCCCAGGTGACGCTTTAATCCCTGACAGAAAACAACGACAAACTGCTTTTGATTTGCATGTCGGTCTTTTGGGGCAACAATCTGATGTGGACGATACCCGCTATCATATGGGATTTGATTATGGGGCTTTTGATAATTATACCGGAGTTGGAGAGAATCGTTTCTCTCTTTCAGGTGATTTAAAATTACCTTTGGGTGCTGCAGGTATGCACCTGGATGGAGGAGTTAGCTTCAACAAAGTGAATGCACCTAAAGGTGAGAATGAGATGCAGTTCCTCTGGACCTTTGAGGAGAGGGAACAGATATTCCTGACATTAAACCCGAAAATGGTTATTCCCGGGGATAAACTGAGTGTGGAGATAGGGGTGAATGCGACCGGAGAATTCTCAGGTACCGAAGATTTTTATCTGTCTCCTCATGTGAAAGGAGATTTGGTGATAGCCGAGGGAATTGTGTCCACGTTTCTTGGGATGACCGGCGAAGTGCGACCCGGATACTATCGTGATATGATGGCAGAAAATCCCTTCTTGTCACCCGATGTACTCGTGGAGACAGCCCATTCCAATATCCGGGGTTTTGCCGGAGTGAAAGGGAATTTCAGCAGTGCTACATCTTTCACCGCACGTCTGGATTATGAGTTTATCGAAAATGAGCATTTTTACGAGAATCGGTTTTTTCAGGAAAATGGCACCACCAACTACGGCATGAGTAATCTGTTTACTGTGAGTTATGATGATGTTTCTTTGCTCACTTTAAGCGGGGAGTTACTTGTAAGGCCTGTTCGCCAACTCGATATTATACTTAAAGGTGCTTACTTTGGCTGGGAACTTGATGTGTTGGAGCATGCCTGGCACAAACCCGAGATGGAAATTGGCCTTAGGGCCGGATATCAGTTTAGTGAAGAACTGAGACTGGATGCAGCTTTTAATCTGTTGGGAGAACGAAAGGCACGTGACCTGAACGCTATTGACGGAGTTAAGATGCTAAAATCGGTAGCTGATTTTAATTTGGGGGGGAATTATCAATTAAATAGAAGATTGCATTTTTTTGGCAGAATTCAGAATATATTTGCAGCCAAATATTATCAATGGTCGGGTTACCCCATGCAGGGGATTAACTTCAGGTTGGGAGCCGGCTATTCGTTTTAATTTAACAGGAGCTTATGATTTTGTATTATAAAATTGCAGTTGACTGATGAGGAGGAGCTTAATTTTTGGGAATGCAATTATTTTGCTGATAGTGTTAAAATATAGAAGTTCAGGGTTCTCTGGCTTCTAGCCGCTAACGTGCTAGAATCCAATGGTCTAAATTTATTAACAATAAAACACAATACCGCTGTAGAAATGAGAAAATGGCGTACCGAAGATTCTGTTGAACTGTATAACATCAGTGGCTGGGGAATTAACTATTTTTCTGTGAATGAAAAAGGAAATGTAGTCGTAACTCCTCAGGGGAATGGTGTTGAAGTTGATTTAAAGGAGCTGGTGGATGAGCTGACCCTCCGGGATGTGGAGGCTCCTATGTTGCTCAGGTTTCCTGATATTCTGGACAGTCGAATTGAAACAATGCAGAATTGCTTTAGTAAGGCCCGAAGTGAATATGAGTTTAAGGGACAGAACTTTATTATTTACCCCATCAAGGTAAATCAGATGCGCCCGGTTGTGGAAGAGATTGTGGGGCATGGAAAGAAGGTAAACATCGGTCTGGAAGCCGGTTCCAAGCCTGAGTTGCATGCTGTGATTGCCACCAATACCGAAAGTGATTCTCTGATTGTTTGTAATGGATACAAAGATGAAGCCTACATAGAGCTGGCTTTGCTGGCTCAGAAAATGGGGCGAAGGATTTTTCTGGTGGTTGAGAAGCTGCATGAACTTCGATTGATCATTCGCATTGCGCGGCAGTTGAAGGTAAAGCCCAATATTGGTATCAGAATAAAGCTGGCAAGTACCGGCAGTGGAAAATGGGAGGATTCAGGAGGCGATGTGAGCAAGTTTGGCCTTACATCAAGCGAGCTCATTGAAGCACTTGATTATCTGGAAGAACAAAAAATGAAGGATTGTCTTCGTCTGGTACACTTCCATATTGGCAGTCAGGTAAATAAAATACGACGAATCAAGAGTGCTTTGAAAGAAGCTGCCCAATTCTATGTGGAGCTTTTCAAACTAGGGTTTAGTGTGGAATTTGTGGATATCGGTGGAGGCCTCGGGGTCGATTACGACGGAACCCGCTCGGCCAACAGCGAGAGTAGTATTAATTATAGTATTCAGGAATACGTGAACGATGCTGTTTACACAATGGTTGAAGCCAGTGATCGTCATGAAATACCACATCCTAATATAATAACTGAGTCGGGACGTTCTTTGACTGCCCATCATTCGGTGTTGATTTTTGAAGCTCTGGAATCGACCTCTGTTCCTCAATGGGATGAAGATGAGGAAATTCAGGAAGATGACCATGATTTGGTTCGGGATCTTTATGCTCTTTGGGATACATTGAACCAACCACGTATGCTCGAGACCTGGCACGATGCCCAGCAAATCAGGGAAGAAGCACTTGACCGGTTTAGCTTCGGACTCATCGATCTGCGAACCCGGGCTCAGGTAGAGCGTCTTTTCTGGTCAATTGCCCGTGAAGTGCTTGATATGACATCTAAACTGAAGCACGTCCCCGAAGAATTGTCGAATCTTCGCAAATTGTTGGCCGATAAGTATTTTTGCAATTTTTCTCTGTTTCAGTCACTGCCCGACAGTTGGGCTATCGACCAGATTTTTCCTGTAATGCCCATCCACAGGCTGAATGAAAAACCGGAACGCGAAGCTACTATTCAGGATGCCACCTGCGATTCGGACGGGAAGATTGATAACTTTATATCCACACGGAATTTTTCTTATTATCTGCCTGTGCATAAGTTGAAGAAAGATGAGTCGTATTACATTGGTGTATTCCTGGTGGGAGCCTATCAGGAAATACTGGGCGACATGCACAACCTCTTTGGAGATACCAACGCGGTTCATGTTTCGGTTCGTGAAGACGGCTATAAAATCGACCAGATAATTGATGGCGAAACCGTGGCCGAAGTGTTGGAATACGTCCAATACAGTCCCAAAAAGATGGTGCGCGCACTGGAAACCTGGGTGATGTCATCGGTGAAAAAGGGCGTGATCTCCGCCGAAGAAGGGAAAGAATTTTTGTCAAATTACCGCTCCGGTCTTTACGGATATACTTATTTGGAATAGAGAATAGTGCAGAGAGAATGTTGCCTGGAGCAAAGAGGAAGGCACTATGATTCATGCTCTATGCCATAAAATGGCTCACCTTTCTTTTCGTTTTGTTATCTTTGAACTTTCTTTTTAAAATAGGTGAGGCAGACAGGTTTTTCTTCTGCCTTTTTTACCTCTGCCTGACTGCTTAGGTTAAAGGGGACCAAATTAAAAACCGCAACAAATAAATCTTTCATCATAATGGGAATTGAACAGCAGATCAAAGAGGCCGTGGTTCGGGCCATCAAAGAATTGTACGGAGCCGATTTTGAAGTGAGTAATGTGCCTTTGGAATTGACCCGAAAAGACCAAAGCGGAGATTTTACCGTGGTGGTTTTTCCCTTGTTGCGCATTTCACGCAAAAAGCCTGAAGATACTGCTAATGAAATAGGGGGATTCCTTAAAAAGGAGCTTTTGTCTATCGCGTCCTATGAAGTGATTAAAGGGTTCCTGAACCTCAGCTTGTCTCATTCTTACTGGCTTCAGGTTTTGGAGCAGGTGGTTGCGGACGAAAACTACGGTTTCACAAAAGCAGATGAAAACAGTCCGCTGATGATGATTGAATATTCATCACCCAATACCAATAAACCACTTCACTTAGGTCACATTCGCAACAATCTGCTGGGATATTCTCTTTCGCGCATTGGCGCTGCTACCGGACAGCAGGTGGTGAAGACCAACATTGTGAACGATAGGGGCATTCATATCTGTAAGTCGATGCTTGCCTGGAAAAAATGGGGCGAAGGCCAAACTCCCGAATCTACCGGTAAAAAGGGCGACCATTTGGTGGGCGACTTTTATGTGAAATTTGACCAGGAGTTTAAGAAAGAATTGAATGCCTTAATGGAAAAAGGACTTTCCAAAGAGGAGGCAGAGAAAGAGTCGAAGCTCATGCAGGAGGCGCGTGAGATGTTGCTTGCCTGGGAAGCGGATGATAAAGAGGTGGTTGACCTTTGGAAGACCATGAACGATTGGGTTTACAAAGGTTTCGATGAAACCTATAAGGCTCTGGGTGTTGATTTTGATAAGATTTATTACGAATCCCAAACATATACTGTTGGCCGCGATATGGTGCTGCAGGGAATTGAAAAAGGTCTGTTTCATCGTCGTGAAGACAATAGTGTATGGGCCGATTTATCCGAAAACGGCCTGGATGAGAAGATTTTGTTGCGCTCGGACGGCACTTCGGTTTACATGACTCAGGACATTGGGACGGCCAAAATGCGTTTTGAGGATTACAAGATAAATAAGATGGTTTATGTGGTTGGAAACGAGCAGGATTATCACTTTAAAGTGCTTTCAATTCTTCTGGATCGACTCGGTTTTGAGTGGGGGAAAGATTTGGTGCATTTCAGTTACGGAATGGTGGAATTGCCCGAAGGAAAAATGAAATCGCGTGAAGGTACCGTGGTGGATGCCGACGATTTGGTGGCCGGAATGATTGATACGGCCCGTGATATGTCCAAAGAACTCGGAAAACTTGATGGTTACTCGGATGAAGAAGCTGAGCGAATTTACCGAACCATTGCTCTGGCGGCATTAAAATACTTCATTTTGAAAGTGGATCCCAGGAAAAATATGACTTTCGATCCCCGTGAATCTATAGATTTTAACGGAAATACCGGGCCGTTTATTCAGTACACCTATGCCCGGGTTCAGTCGGTTTTCCGTAAGGCAGGGGAAAAAGGTATCAATACTTCACTGAAAGTGGATGCCGGGCTGGAATTGACCGACAAGGAAGCCGGACTTCTAAAGGTAATTGGTAACTTCCCCAACATAGTGAAAGATGCAGGGGCTGTTTACAGTCCGGCTTTGATAGCCAACTATGTTTACGATCTGGCCAAAGAGTTTAACCAGTTCTATCACGAATCGCCTATTGTTTTTGAGGAAGATACTGCCAAGCGGTCACTTCGTCTGACTTTGAGCCATGCAGTTGGCCAAACCATCAAACAAGGCATGTGGCTGATGGGTATTGATGTACCCGAACGAATGTGATTCCGAATCTGCTCCCTCTTTATTGTACTGTAATTACGTAAAAGGGGAGCAGATTCTTTTTTTTTATGTGTAAGATTCTCTTCTGATTTATACTATCTGATGATTTTCCGGAGGGTTCTTTTTCGTAATTGATCCTCCTAAATAGTCTTTCCACCGATTTCTTATTGTCCGGTTATCTATTCTGATTTATCTTGCTCTTTCTTTTTTGAGATAAATTGGTGAAACGAGCATGGAGTTGTAATTTCTAAAACTCCCAAGGTCCCATGTTTTCAGGGGGTTTTCGAATTTCATGGTTAAAACAAATTTTATTCTTATGAATCGAATGGAGAATCTTAATCCTGCCATTGAGATTTCTGGTTTAACCCGGTACTTTGGTGATGTTCGGGCCGTTGATGGTATCGATTTAACGGTTGAAAGAGGTGGTGTTTATGGTATTCTTGGGCCTAACGGTGCGGGAAAAACCACCCTTATCCGAATGTTAGCCACTTTATTGCAACCTTCGGCTGGCACCGCTAAGGTTTTTGGTCATGATATTGTTTCGGAAGCCCGAACCATCAGAAAACTGGTGAGTCTTACTGGTCAGTTTGCTTCTGTGGATGAAGACCTTACCGGACGTGAGAATCTTGTCTTGCTGGGCCGCTTGTTTGGGTTTTCTGCAAGGCAGGCAAAAATCAGAGCCGGAGACCTGTTGAATGGGTTTGGATTAATTGATGCCTCCAGACGTCAGGTCAAAACCTATTCGGGAGGTATGCGCAGGAAACTTGATATTGCTGCAAGTCTGGTGGTTCGCCCGGAATTGATTTTTCTTGATGAACCGACCACCGGCCTGGATCCCCGTAGTAGAAATCAGGTGTGGGATATTGTTCGTGCCCTGGTTTCAGAGGGAACCACTGTTTTGCTTACCACACAATATCTTGATGAAGCAGACCAACTGGCCGGTAGTATTGCAGTTATTGATCATGGAAAGGTTATTGCCGAGGGCACTCCGGCCGAATTAAAACGTTCTGTGGGAACAAGCATTTTGCGTATTCATTTGAAGAATAAGGATCAGAAGGTTAAAGCAAAAGAAGTTGTTGCGCTGATGGTGAATTCAGATTTCACTGAAGATACCGATCCTTTTCGGATATCCATTCACGTGGAAGATGCAGATGAAGCTTCACATGTAATTTCAGCCCTGGTAAATGCATCGGTTGAGGTTTCAGGTTTCTCGCTTGGACAGCCGAGTCTTGATGAAGTGTTTCTTGCCTTGACAGGCCAGCCGGTAAAGACTGAATCCGGGGAGGATGAGTGAACCTGAAAGGGAATGTTTTCCGGAATATTTAAAGACTGATGGAAATGGATACATCAATAAAAAAAACCGAGTTTACTTCTGTCGGGACACCCCCAAATAGCATTAAATCTATATTATCAACAGGTACCCGTCCCACTCAAGCCAACGCATTTTCAGCATCTGTTACTTTTGGCTGGAGAGCATTGCTTAAAATTAAACATGTTCCGGAGCAATTGTTTGATGCCACTGCTTTTCCGATAATGTTTACTCTGATGTTTACCTATCTTTTGGGAGGGGCTATAGCCGGATCTACAGGTGAATATCTACAGTTTTTGCTTCCCGGAATAATGGCTCAGACAGTGGTTATGATCACTGTTTATACTGGTGTTGCAGTGAATAACGACATCCGAAAAGGAGTATTTGATCGGTTTCGATCACTGCCAATCTGGCAACCATCGGTTCTGGTTGGAGCATTGCTGGGAGATGCAGCCCGCTATACGTTGGCATCAGGTATTGTTATTTCACTGGGAATGATTCTGGGATTTCGGCCCGAAGGAGGGGCCCCCGGAGTTTTGATGGCTGTTTTGTTACTTTTGGTTTTTTCGTTCAGCCTTTCCTGGATATGGACGGCGATTGGATTTATTGCAAGGTCGCAGGAATCTTTATTTTTCCTGAGTTTTGTGGTGTTGTTTCCCCTTACATTTGCCAGTAATATTTTTGTAGATCCACAAACGATGCCTTCCTGGCTAGAAGCGTTTGTCGAAGTAAATCCTGTTACCTTTCTTGTTATGGCAATGCGTGGGTTAATGCATGGGGCACCCGAAGTGGAAGGAATTGGAATTACATTGGCTATATCTGCCGGACTGGTTGCCGTTTTTGGCCCTTTGACCATGTATCTTTTCAGGCGTAAAAAGTAAAAAGATGCCAAAACAAAACTGTTTGATCTTCTTTTATAAATGAGTTTTTGGATTGGACTTCTGTCAAATTTTATTGGTTTGCCCACAACATGATCTTGGCTAATAATGTATGCTGATGTTTGGGGATTTTGTCGGAAATGATCTTTTGTATTTGTTCCTCTTTGCTCATTGCCGGAGAATCACTTGCTGCAATCTTTTCAATTTCTGCCAATGTGGCATTATCCAGAAATTGTTTTATTATTTCTTTTATTTGCTCAGATTTGACGTTTGTGGCCGTGGCAGGAATATTTTCCTTTTGGTGCTCAGCATCCGTAAGACAAATACTTAGCAGTTCTCGTACGCTTGCTTTCACCGGATCTTCACTTCCCGCAGTGTCCCGGAGCGACCAGCTGTTGTAGTGATAATCGGTGTTTTCCAACTCTTTTACATATAAACTCTCTTCTCCAAACACTTTTTCAAGTACCAGTAAGGTGCCTTTTTTCCATGCCGACCAGTCAAAGTTTTTCAGATCAAGTCGTTTCAGTCGTTCCTCTAAGAGTGCGTAATTGGCTGATTTGTTTGGGTTTTCTTCCATTTGTGTAAGGTGTGTGGTTGAAATTGCGGCGAAAACTGTCGCTTTTCTTTCGGATATTTTTTCTGGTACTAAATTTAATAATTTATCCTGTAAAAGCAGGAAATTACATTATTTATTAGAAATGGAATATTCAATACTTCTTTGACACATTTCCGATTTGGATTAATTCTGCAGATGCTTGTCTACTTGATTCTTAAAGAGGGATGTAAACGAAAAACAACAAAATTTACTTATTTCAAAAATATGTCATTGGTAGTGAAACGAAGTAATTCTTTTCTTTAAACCTGACTATCAGACGTTAATAGGAATCCCCGATGTTTTTGTTCCCGCCCCCGAGGCGGGCAATAGCATGGTAAGTATACTGATGGTCAAAAAAGATATAAGCCGCTGCAGTGGTGATGCTTTATTTTTTTGCCACCACTACCGTGGCTTAACATATCTGGCAAGTAGAAAAAATATTTGTTTGCTTTAATTGACATTTGCTTCGTTCCACCCATTTCAACCATAAAAAAACCGGTACCTCACGGCACCGGCTTTCATTTCGACAAATAAAATCAAATCAGGAATAAAATTATTTCGATATTTTTAAAATATCGGTAATCATTTTGGTAAGCTGTTCTTTTGGAACATAGCCCAATACAGCTCTCGGCTCTTCATTCATGGGAATAAAAATAACCGTCGGCAGACTGCGAATACCAAATGCAGCCGCCAGTTCTTTCGACTTTTCAGTATCAACTTTATATACCTGCAATTTACCGTTGTATTCGCCCTGAATCTCCTCTAACAGAGGTGATAATTTACGACAGGGGCCACACCAATCGGCATAAAAATCTAATATTGCCGGTTTATCGCCTTTGTAAGCCCAGTCGCTATTGTTTTCACAATCGAAACCTGAGCGATAAAAGCAGCCTTATCCAGAGTTATAACGCTTTTGTTCGCTGTTTCGTCTCCTTCAGGCTCTGTGGCATTCGTAATTTGAATTCCGGCAAACATTAGTATTGCCGAAAAAAGAATTGTTGATACTTTCTTCCTCATGTCTGAAAATCTCCTGTTTTTCTTAATTCGAAAGTAGAAGAATTATTTCTCTACTTTCAATACATCTTTAATTGCGCGCTCAAATGTGTCTTTGGGTAAAGCCCCCTGAGCCATTTGAGGTTGTCCTTCCTTAGGAACAAACAACAGTGAAGGGATACTTTGGATACCGAACATGCCGGCAAGCTCTTGCTGAGCTTCAGTGTCAATCTTATAAATGTCTACTTTTCCGTCGTACTCTTCTGAAAGTTCTTCCAAAATGGGTGCTACCATTTTACAAGGCTGGCACCAGTCTGCATAAAAGTCGATAAGACAAGGTTTTCCACCTTCGAATTTCCAATCTTTATTGTTTTCGAAATCAAAAACTTTCTCTTTAAACGTCTCTTTTGTCAAAAATTCAACCATAATTCTTGTTGCTTTAAATATTGGTACAAAATTAATAATTATCTCGATATATTCAAAATATCTAAATCTGTAAATATATTAATACAATCCCCGTGCCAAAAAAATGAGCATCTTCAACCCTTCGTCTTATTGGGATATAAATTGTAATTTTGTCACTTTCTAAAAAAAAGAACAGTTATATCTTTATTCTCCTTTATTCATGAATTATCGTTATGAGATGTTCAAATATCAAGAAATGCAATCAACCGCAAATGAAATGGATGCAGGAAATAATGGATTATTTTCAAATCCATTTTATTGAGGACGGTTGTATTTTGCAGATAGTTGGACATCGGTAAAGATTATTTGTGAATACTGAAGGTTAAACATTCAAGGTGCTAAGATGTTTGGCTGTGTACAAATTCTTATTTATTATTTAATTAACGAAAGTCTTCCTTGGGGAGGATTTAGGGACTTATGAAGGAAAATTTACAATCACCGGTTTTCAGGAAAATATCTCAGGTCGCGGACAGAAATAATAAGGAGGCTTATGTGATAGGAGGTTTTGTAAGGGATTTATTTTTAAAACGCTCTACAACAGATATCGATGTGGTTGTAATAGGCAGCGGTATTGATCTGGCCCGAGAGGTTGCTAAAGAACTGGGAGGTTTAAAAGTCAGTGTTTTTAAGAATTTTGGCACTGCTATGTTCAAATACCGGGGCATGGACATTGAATTTGTGGGTGCCCGCAAAGAATCTTATCAGCGCGATAGTCGTAAACCCATTGTAGAAGACGGTTCCCTGGAAGACGATCAGAACCGGCGCGATTTTACCATTAATGCACTTGCTCTTTCTCTTAACGAAAAGTCTTTTGGCCGGTTGGTTGACCCTTTTGATGGAATGAAGGACCTTGAAGCAGGGATTATTCGAACTCCTCTCGATCCGATGGTTACATTTTCCGATGATCCCCTCAGGATGTTGCGGGCTATCCGGTTTGCCACACAACTGGGGTTTCATATTGATGATAATACTTATGAAGGCATCGTTTCACAAAAAGACCGACTTGAAATAATTTCTATGGAGCGGGTGGCGGAGGAGTTGAATAAGATGATGATGTCCCATCGGCCCTCACTTGGGTTTAAGTTGTTGGAAAAGACTGGTTTGTTGCCAATGATTCTGCCTGAGTTGCAGGAATTGAAAGGGGTGGATAAGGTAAAGGGAATCGGGCACAAGGACAATTTTTACCACACGCTGGAAGTCCTTGATCAATTGACACCTCATTCTGATGACCTATGGCTTCGTTGGGCTGCCTTGTTGCACGATATTGCCAAGCCACGTACCAAGCGGTTTGATCCAAAACTTGGCTGGACATTCCATGCGCACAATTTTGTAGGGATGAAGATGGTGCCCAGGATCTTTAAACGCCTCCGTCTGCCTCAAAATGAAAAGATGAAGTTTGTCCAGAAAATGGTGGAACTTCACATGCGCCCCATTGTTCTCAGCGAAGAAGAAGTAACCGACTCCGCTGTTCGGCGGTTATTGTTTGAAGCCGGTGACGATATAGACAAATTAATGACCCTTTGCGAAGCTGACATCACCTCAAAGAATGAAGTTAAGGTGCGTAAGTTCCTTCGCAATTTTAAACTGGTACGTCAGAAGCTGAAAGAGATAGAGGAAAAAGACCGCGTACGAAACTTTCAGCCTCCGGTCTCCGGCGAAGAAATTATGAAAACATTTAACCTGCCACCTTGTCAGGCAGTTGGCGAAATAAAATCCGCCATTAAAGAGGCCATCCTGGAAGGAGAGATTCACAATGATTATGAAGAAGCCCGGGCGTTTATGCTTAAGAAAGGGCAGGAGCTGGGGCTGGGGAATTAAAGTGTTCTGAGTTCTGAATTTTGTGTTTTGAGTTGCGGGTTGAGTTTTTCGTTGAGCCGTTTTTTGTATATTTGATTGCACATATTTCAAGATAAATCATGAGATTGTCAGAAAAGGAAAGGGAAAGCATAAAGCAAGCTGCAAAAGAAGTTTGGGGAGATAAAGCTACCATTTATCTTTTTGGTTCACGAACAGATAACACCAGGAGAGGTGGAGATATTGATTTATACATACAATTGTCGGAACTGAAATCCTCTCGTTTGCTAATTCATCAAAAGGCCTCATTTCTGGCCAAATTAGATTTGCTCATTGGAGAACAAAAAATAGATGTAATCATTAATACACCCGGCAATGAGGATTTGCCGATCATCAAAACAGCCCGAAATGAAGGGGTGATTTTATGAAGCACTAAACTAATGTGATGGATAACAACGAACTAAGGGATAGTATGGAAAAAGCTTTTGAGACAGGTTATTTACATCTCAAACGGATGAATTTTGCCAACTCTAAAGTAAAAAAGTTCCTCCCAATTACCCGGGATAATTATTATTTATTGGATGACGAAACCATAGGGTTTCTTGATCAATATATTTTTCGCTTTTCCAAAACACAAGACCTCATCGGATCCAGAATTTTTCCGTTAACTCTTCAGACATTGGCTGAGCCAGTGGAAGATAAGCCTTTCATCGATGTTTTAAATCGGTTGGAAAAACTAAATATCATTGATTCAGCCCAAAACTGGATAGAGTTACGAAAAATCAGGAATGATATTGCACATGAGTATCCTTCCAACTTAAATGAGCGCATCGAGGGCATTAATATATTGTTTGAAAATCTTACCACTTTCAGACAAATACTGAATCGCTGCAGTCAGGTTTTGGAAGAACATGGTTTAAAAAACTCATAACCCAAAAACAAAACCCAAAAACAAAACCCAAAACACGAAACCCGAAACACAAAACACAAAACTCTTTTGAACCAGGCTAACAAATTCTTTACTAATAAACACTACCAGCCTTTTTCTGAAGAAACGGCTCCAATTCTCATTGCCTGGCATCTCCAAACGCCCGAAAATGCAGGTCACCTTCTTCGCCTTGCTGCCAATGTGGGCTGTCGCTTGGTATTGTTTGTAAAGAATGAAGAGGAGGCCACTTTTAAAACGGCCAAAATGAAATATGTAGCAGCTCAGGCGGCAGAAAAGGTAAAGTGGAATTATTGTCTGCCAGATGAGGTGGAGCAGCTGGTGCCGTCTGACTATTCATTTATTGCTCTTGAAACTTCCCCCGGTTCTTCTAATCTATATCGTGTGAAACTCCCTGCAAAAATGGCTTTGATGGTGGGTAGTGAGCGTTCCGGAATTCCTCTCGGCGTGAATTTCCGTAATCAGCAGAATGTTCATATTCCCATGCATGGAGCGGTGAAGTCTATGAATGTTTCGCATGCTGCCAGTGTCTGTTTGTTTGAATGGGTGAGGCAGTGGGGAGAAATGCTTTAATGAGAATTAAAGAACTTTTTCTTTTTTAACAGCAATTACAGAACTTTTTCTTTATTAATATCTACTTTTGCGGCCTGATAAATCCAAAAATCCCTTTTTAGTTTATGGCCTACATCCAAAACACCATGGTGATTCGTCGTGAGATTCTTGCGCGACTCACCAGATTGATAAAAGACGATCAGCTTACCGAAAAAATTGACCGTATTCCGCTTGAAATGGCTCCCAAACAAAAAGGTGCCCAGCGTAGATGTTGTGTACACAAAGAGCGGGCAGTCATTAAATATAAATCCATGCCTTTGCTGGGGTTTAGTCCCGATGATGAACAGGATGAATTAACCCCCCTTTCTGAATATGCCAATACGGCACTTAATCGGGAGAAACCAAGTAACAACAGTATTCTCACTGTGGTTGATGAAGCCTGTACCAGTTGCGTAAAAGTCAATTATGTAGTGAGTAACTTATGTCGCGGTTGTGTGGCCCGTTCCTGCCAGATGAACTGTCCAAAAGACACTATTATAATAAATGCGGCCGGAAAAGCCCAGATAGTGGAAGAGGATTGTATCAGTTGCGGAATCTGTCATAAGGCTTGTCCCTACCACGCCATTATTTATGTGCCGGTTCCTTGTGAAGAGGCCTGTCCTGTTGGAGCGATTAAGAAAAACGAACAAGGAGTGGAGGAGATTGATGAAGAGAAGTGCATTATGTGTGGCCGTTGCATCAATGCTTGTCCGTTTGGGTCTATTTTCGAAATATCGCAGGTAATAGATGTGCTTAATCACATTAAAAAAGGCGGACAACTCACTGCTATGGTGGCTCCCGCTTTGCATGGTCAGTACGGTGTGAAACCCGGACAGGTAATTAATGCCATCAAAGAGGTTGGGTTTAACCATATTGCTGAAGTGGCAGAGGGAGCTGCTATTACTGCGAGTGAAGAGGCTGCTGAGTTTCGTGCACGACAGGAAGAGGGGTGTTCATTGATGACAACCTCCTGTTGCCCCAGCTATGTGGAGGCAGTAAATAAACACATTCCGGCAATGAAAAAGCTGGTGAGTGAAACCCCATCTCCTATGATTTTCTCCGCCCGACTTGCCAAAGAACGTTTTCCTGAGTCAAAGACAGTTTTCATTGGCCCCTGCGTGGCTAAGCGAAAAGAGGCCAAAGATTCAGGAGTGGTGGATTTTGTCCTTACTTTTGAAGAGCTGGATGCCATTTTTGAGGGCATGGGTATTGATGTAAGAAAAATGCCCGAAGAGGCCGAACTGGTGAATGTTTCCCGCGAAGCCCGGAGCTTTGCCAGGAGTAATGGTGTAACTAATGCGGTAAAAAAAGCAGGCGAGGATGTATTTATAAAAGAGATAGTGATAAACGGGCTGGACAAAAAATCGCTGAATATGTTGAAAGCCTATGCCCGTGGAAAAGCACCGGGAAACTTCATCGAAGTAATGGCCTGCGAAGGTGGCTGCTTGTCAGGACCCTGCTCCATTGCTGACGACCGCAAGGGGAAGAAACAGTTTGAAGAGTCTATGGGGTTTTTGTATACTTAATCGTGCTAATTGACTTGTCATTAACGATATAGCCCTGCTTGAATATTGTCGAGCGTAGCAATAATCATGTTAATAAGTTCTTTGCTTACTTTCTTGCATCAAGGCAAGAATAGGAGCGTAGCGGAAATCATGAACGCCAAAAGAGATTATATCGTGAACTAAAGAAAGTGAGGGTCTGAGGGATGAAATTCCTAATTCTAAGAAATAAAGTATGTGAACCTTGAGTTCATAAAAATTTACACTACTGTCCGACAAAAAAAGCGTTTAACTTTTTGCGCTCAAGCCGCGCGG
>NZ_JADQBH010000155.1 GCF_016278715.1 Marinilabilia sp.
GGAAATATTCCTGCTGAAATAGAAAGCTATGATGTGGATGAAATCCGGGTGGTTGTTCCTGAAGGCGTAGGCGTTGGACCTGTTACCGTTAAGTCGATGTATGGTTCTACCCGTTCATCATTTTATTTCCGCGATGACCGTAATGTCTTTCTTGACTTTGATGAGAAAACCGGTGCCGGATGGCGTGCTGGTGTGACTCAGGAAACTGAACCCGCTGGTGTATCTGGTCAATACCTGGCACTTACCGGCAGGATTGGTGACTGGGGATGGGTTGAGGACAACCTGGCAATGAACCTTTGGGCTGCGAATATTACCAATCCTTTACAGAATAATCCACTGTTTGAATTGGGGGACAATAATCTTGAAGATATGGCCCTTAAATTCGAGGCAAATGTGGTAAACCCATGGGCTGTTGGCTTTTTGCAGTGTATTTTTACCGATGAATCCGTAACCGGGCAGAACGGGTATTACAGTGACCTTAGTCTTGGTCGTGCATTGTGGCGCCCATGGCATGAAAACGGCGAAGAGTTCATTACTGATGGCTGGATTACTGTTAGCATTCCAATGAGTGAATTTCGGTTCTCACATGATGCTTCGCTAAACAATCTTTCTCTTGAATATCCCGGCGATTTTGCAGGTTTCACATTCTTTGTCTGGGGACCGGCACTGATAGAGGATCTCGAGCAGGATATTTTTATTGCCATTGATAATGTTCGTGTAGTTCCCAGATAGTTGATCAACCGTTAAAATTTTTATTATGCAAACAAAATATAAGCAATATATACGGCACACTTTCAGTATGTTAATGCTGTTTGTGCTAGGAGCCGGAATGCTTTTCACATCGTGCGAGGACGACGATGATGAGAATGGAAGCAAAGTAGAACTCCTGAGTTATGGGCCTATGCCGGTAGCCAGAGGAGGTGAACTACGATTTATTGGTAACAATCTCGACAAAGTAAGTGCTGTTGTTATTCCTAATGGAATTGAAATAGCCGCCTCCGATTTTACCAACAGATCTACTGATATGATCTCTGTTACCGTGCCTCAAACAGCTGTTGAGGGTTTGGTGGTATTAAAAACTTCAGAAGGAGATATTACCACTAAAACTCCGATTGGTTTTTCAGAGCCGATTTCTATTGATGAGTTTTCTCCCGTTTCTGTAAAGCCCGGTGGGATTCTTACGATTAAGGGTGATTACCTGAATCTTGTTAAGGAGATTATATTTACCGACCGTGTGGTTGCAGTTGACACTGTTAGCTTTGAGGCTCAAAGCCGAAAAGAGATACAGGTGGTTGTGCCGGATGGTGCACAGACCGGTATTATTGGCGTGTCTGATGGTGCTGAGGAACCAAATATTGTGTACACCGAAGGAGAACTTGAAGTTGTATTACCTGCTTTTGCTGAAGATGGAATTGCTCCAAATCCCGTGAAGGCCGGAGAGGAATTGACTATTACAGGTTCAAATCTTGATATAGTACGTTCGGTTAAATTTGAAGGGGAACAGATAGTTGAAAGCGATGACTTTGTCAGTCAGACCGAGTCTGAAATCGTTGTTGTTGTTCCTGCGGCATCGCAAGACGGGGCTGTTGTTATTGTACCTGGCTCAGGCCTTGAGATTACCTCTGCTACCGGCATTGAAATGGTGGTTCCAACCATTACAGGAATTACACCTGCCATGCTCAGAAACGGTGAAGAGATAACTGTATCAGGAGAAAATCTTGATTTGATTTCGAATGTTGTTTTCACCGGTGATGCCGAAGGAGAGATTGCTGAGGGTGGAACTGCTACTCAGTTGGTAGTGGTTACTCCTGAACTGGGTCTGTCCGGAGCGGTTACTTTTAAAACACTAGCCGGAAAAGAGGTTGTTTGGTCGGATGGAATTTCTTTTACCGAACCATCTGTTACCTCTCTGAATCCAGCTGCAATATCGCCCAATAGTACACTTACGCTTACTGGTGAAAATCTGGATCTGGTGGCCGGAATTGTATTTGCCGGTGGTATCGAAGGCGAAATAGAAAGTCAGTCACCTACCGAGATTCAGGTTTTTGTTCCCATAGGATCAGAATCAGGAGCCATTACTATGATTGCGAAAAATGGGGCTGAGATTGAGACAACGCAGTCACTGACGGTGGATGCTCCTGAATTTTCATACATCCCCGACCTTCCCGGACCTGAAGTGGAGATTAATGCCGGTGAGGTTGTTACAGTGGAGGTTCTTAATGGAGACGTTTTGACCGGTGTAAAGGTAAATGGATTTTCCAGCCAATTCATCCTGCAAGGTAGCACACTGCTTTTCCTTGTTCCCAGTGATGCCAGTGGTGATACCGATGTTACTTTGGTCTCGTCGAACGGTGAGATTACCTACACCTTGAATGTAATTGGTTCTGGTCCTATTGAGACGGTGATTATGAACGAAGTTCGTGACCTTGGTTCATGGACAGGAGAAGCAGATGGTGGCGCTTTCCGCCTCTATAAACCGTCCTTCCAGGGAGTACCTGCAGGTTCAATTCTCAAGTTTTATTTTACTGCATCTGATTACAATCAATTGCAAATTAATAATGCTAACTGGGGTTCCTATACCACAGTTGAAATTACCGACCCGACGCAAACCTCCTATGAAATGGAACTGACTCAGGAGTTTTTGGATAATATTCTGACGACCAGCGACGGTTGGAGTGAAACTGCTATAATTGTTCAGGGAGAAGGTCTGGTTATTTCGCAAGTTTCAATTCTTACCTTTAATGAGTCTTCTGCTGGTGAAACATTATGGGAAGGCGAAGAAGTTCTTGGAAACTGGTCAGGTAATGTTCAACTGGGCGCAGCATTGTTTGCCAATGCACAGGTGGGAATGACCCTGGCAGTGACTGTAAAAGATCTGGATGCGTCTTCCGACTATTGGCAGATTGCGCTTAAAGACGGTGGTTGGGGCGATATAGAAATTGCATCCCTTGCCGCTGGAGATACAGGTTGTGAATTCACGATTGATGAAGCAATACTTGCTGAGATGCAATCTTCCGGGGTTATTATTCAGGGAGCTTTTGCTACCGTTACCAAAATAGAATTGAAATAAGGTTAACCGATTGAAACAGAAACCTGACCGGGAGGCATTAACTATAGTAAACCTATTTTTATTGTTGAGGCAGGTCTTCTATTGAGATTTTTTAGAAGCGGTCCTGCAAAATGCAGCGACCGTTTCTTTTTTCAACAGAGATGAATCGAGTATGAACCGGTTATAAACACCTTGCTTGTTGTTCCCGTATTTTTGAGATTTTCAGGGAACGGTTGTTATAACCGTCACGCGATATCCCTTTACCATTGGTTACAATGGAGGATTTGGGAGTTTTGAAGAATGAGTGGGCTTAAGAATTTAAACTTTTATGTATGAATAAGACGCGTTATTTTTGGTTGTGGTTGGTTGCAGTGTTTGTTGTTGCAGGGTGTTCAGATGATTCTGACGGGCCCAAAGTGCCGCCGTTATTTGTCTCTTCCACTCCTGCTGATGGAGCAGAAGGAGTTGTTATTTCCTCAGAAGTGTCCGTTACCTTCGACGAAGTGGTGACGCTGGCAGATAATCATGGTGTTACGGTTAACGGTCAGTCTGCTGATGCGACCGCACAACTAACAAAATTACTAATCAATTTGAACCTTGAGAAAGAAACCGATTATTCGGTTAGGGTTCCTCCCGGTGCCGTAATAAACACAAAGGGGGTTCTCCTCGAAAGTGGTGTGGAATTTAGTTTCTCCACCGAGGTGGAGCCTGAGCCGGTTGAAATTAGTCCCAATCTGGTTGTGATTAATCCTTCCCCGGAAGCAGTTAATGTCTATAACTATCTTAAAGATAGTTTCGGTTCAAAAATTATTTCCGGCGCCATGGCCAATGTTAACTGGAATGTGAATGAAGCTCAATGGGTTTTTCAACATACCGGGAAATATCCTGCAATGGCAACGTTCGATTATATTCACCTGGCCTCATCTCCTGCCAACTGGATTGACTATTCGGACACTCAGGTGGTGGAAGATTGGTGGAGTGCCGGTGGAATAGTGAGTTCTTCCTGGCACTGGTTGGTTCCCACAGGCGAAGGAGCTACAACAATGACTTATAAACCTTCAGAAACAACTTTCAATGCGGCCAATGCCACGGTTGAAGGCACCTGGGAAAATGATTTTGTGAAAACCGACCTTGAAGAAATGGCCGGATATCTGAAGCTTCTTCAGGAAAAGAATATTCCCATGGTTTGGCGCCCCCTTCATGAGGCTGCGGGTAATATTTATGAATACAACGATGGAACTGCATGGTTCTGGTGGGGAACCGGTGGTGCTGAGGCTTATCGAAACCTGTGGATTTATATGTTTGAGTATTTCGAACAACAGGGCCTGAACAACCTTATCTGGGTTTGGACCACGCAAACAAAAGACGACCCGTTTTACCCCGGTGATGAATATGTAGATATCGTGGGGCGTGATATTTATAACAACCAAAGTGGAGTAAATATCGCCGGGCAATTTGAAAATATTCAGGCTTCTTATCCCGATAAAATTGTTACCCTGAGTGAAAATGGCAGTGTGGCTCCCATTTCTGAGCAATGGAATAGTGGAGCCCTTTGGTCCTATTTTATGCCCTGGTACGATTATGACCGGACACTGGATCCTGAGTCGGCAGCGTTTGATGAAACATCACACATGCACGCCGATATAGCCTGGTGGGAGGATGCATTTGCCCTTGAGGCAGTAATTACAAGGGATGAATTGCCGGAGTTAAAGTAATAATGGATTAAATAACGCACTGTTAGTTAGTGCCAGCAAGAAAACTAAGGTTTTTTAGTCTTTGATAAGAAAGCGCCAAAAACGAGAATAACGCAGTAGTTGGTGTTTTCTTGCAAAGACTAGTTAAAAATAGTATTGGTTGTTTTTATGGCCCCAAACAAATGTTTTCATGCTTGGTTTGGGGCTATTTTATTTCCATGTGGTTGAATATTAAATTTTTATAGGTGTTGATGGGAGAGCCGTAGGAGCAGATGCACTAACTTCCGGTTTTGTCACTAGCGTACTAATGCCGTGATTGTACAAATATCTGAATGAATTCTACTTGTAGATGAATGTTAAATTCCTGTATTTTGCTGAGAGTTAATGAATAGTATCCGTTTTAAAAATTTTTGGTATGACAAATAAAAATATCCTGCTTCTAGGCATTGGTTTATTTTTGGGAATTGGCGTTCAAGCCCAGAAATTTGAAGAGTTGGCTCTTACTCCTCCCATGGGGTGGAACAGCTGGAATAAATTTGCGTGTGACGTAAATGAAGAGATGATTCGTGAGATAGCCGACGGAATGGTTGAGAGCGGAATGAAAGATGCTGGTTATGAATACGTCGTTATTGATGACTGTTGGCATGGAGGCCGCGATAGTCTGGGGTTTATTTATCCCGATTCCACAAAGTTTCCCAATGGAATGAAAGCTTTGGCCGACTATGTTCATTCCAAAGGTCTGAAACTGGGTATTTACTCTGATGCCGGAACCGCTACTTGTGCCGGATATCCGGGAAGCCGGGGTTACGAGTACCAGGATGCTCTTCAATATGCAGAATGGGGAATCGATTATCTGAAATACGACTGGTGCAACACAGAAAATGTTAATCCAATTGGCGCTTACAGTACCATGCGCGATGCATTGCACAAAGCTGGTCGACCCATTGTGTTTAGCATGTGTGAGTGGGGTGACAATCAACCCTGGGAATGGGCTGAGGACATTGGGCACATGTGGCGAACTACCGGGGATATTTTCAATTGCTGGGATTGTAAACACGACCATGGGGGTTATTTTTCATGGGGAGTAACTCGTATTATTGACATGCAGGACGGACTAAGGAAATATGCCGGCCCTGGACATTGGAACGACCCCGATATGCTGGAAGTGGGTAATGGAATGCCTGTAAATGAAGACCGTGCCCATTTTTCTATGTGGGCCATGCTGGCAGCACCTTTGATTGCTGGCAATGACTTGCGTGATATGTCACCTGAAACCATTGGGATTCTTACCAACGATGAGGTGATTGCTGTTGACCAGGATTCGCTGGGGATTCAGGGCTTTAAGTACAGCAGTGTGGACAGCCTTGAAACCTGGTTTAAGCCTTTGAACAACGACGAATGGGCCGTTTGTTTTTTTAACAGAGGAGAAAAACCGGCTGAGGTAAATTTTGACTGGGGTTACGAGATGGTAAGAGATGAAATTTTTGGTTTAGAGGCTTCTTTTGCTGAGGTCACCTACTCCATACGTGATCTCTGGAAGAAACAGATTGTAGGTAAGACCAAAAAGGTTTTTAAAGCTACCGTTCCTTCCCACGATGTGGTGATGCTGAGGTTGGTTCCTTTGAAATAGAAAGGATCCTACGACAAAACCAACGGCTGTAGTCATCGACAGAGTAACATTGTAATCAATTCAAGGGCATTTACTCCTGTACTGTTTTATTTTTCGTAAATGACTGATTCAAAAACGAGAATAACTCAGTAGTTGGTGTTTTCTTGCAAAGTCTATATGACAATAATGAGGTATTTTGGTTCTCATTTTTCCTTTCTGGCAGTTGAAAAAAGACCCATGGAAGCCAACGTTTTTGTGAACATTAAATATTAAATACATGAAGAGAATAGTTTTGTCAGGTATGATCGGGATTTTTCTGTTTTCCTGTGGTTTTCAACAGGCTTCTGACTCAGAAATGAGCCCTGTTGCGGAATTATATAAACAACTTAAATCGGTTGGAACCAACGGAGTGCTTTACGGACATCAGGACGATCTGGCTTATGGAGTTACCTGGGCCTACGAAGAAGGACGATCGGATACAAAAGAGACTGCCGGCGATTATCCTGCTCTTTTTGGGTGGGAACTGGGTGGTATTGAGTTGGGGCACTCTTTGAACCTGGACAGTGTCCCCTTCAATAAGATGCGTGAGTTTGTCATCAAAGGACATGAGATGGGAGCAGTCATTACTTTTAGCTGGCATCCATACAGCGCAGTGGATACAACCAAAAGTTCCTGGGATAACGATGCCAGGGTGGTGAAGCACATCATTCCTGGAGGCAGCCATCATGAGGCTTTTAAACAGCAGCTGGATAGGGTCGCCGCATTTTTCTCATCTCTTAAAACCAACGAGGGGCAGCAAGCACCTTTTATTTTCCGGCCCTGGCACGAGATGGACGGTGGATGGTTTTGGTGGGGAAGTAAACTTTGCACCCCCCAAGAGTTTAAAACTCTCTTCCGTTTTACAGTGGAGTACCTCAAAAATGAAAAGGGGCTGGACTTCCTGACTGCTTATTCGCCCGATAACAGGTTCAGTTCCGAAGAAGAATACCTTACCTGGTATCCCGGAGATGATATTGTGGATGTTATTGGGATGGATAATTACGGTGATTTCAGGAAAGGATCGGTGAAGGTTGAGGCTGCCACTAAAAAGCTGGAAATAGTTGTGAGTTATGCGAATAAAACGGAAAAGATTGCCGCTTTCACTGAATCCGGGCTGAACACTGTCACCGACGATAAATGGTTTACGGAGAAATTGGGGCCTTCGTTCCTCAACAGTGAATTGGCTTCCGGGATCGCTTATGTAATGCTGTGGAGAAACGCCGATTCCACTCATTTTTTTACCAGTTATCCGGGGCATAGTTCTCAGGAAAACTTTAAAGCCTTCACAGCCAATGGAAAAATTTGGCTTTTGGAAGACTGGAACAATTTTAAAAAGAAATAATTGATTTCCTAACAATATTATTTTAGAGAAATATGAGCTTATTTGATGAAAGAGTTGAGCGTATTTGCAAAGATCATGAGGAGTTGCTGGCTCAACCCAATAAGGAAGTATTCAGCACCAACGGTATTTTCAACAGATATAAGAATCCTGTCCTGACCCGCGAGCATGTACCTTTGCATTGGCGATTCGATATGAATCCCGAAACCAATCCCCGTTTTATGGAACGCATTGGTTTCAATGCTGCATTTAATGCCGGGGCAATTAAATGGAACGGAAAGTATGTTTTGGCCGTTCGCACGGAAGGCAACGATCGGAAATCATTTTTCGCCATTGCCGAAAGTCCCAATGGAGTCGACAATTTTCGTTTTTGGGACAGGCCCATCACATTGCCCCAGACTGACAACCCGGATACCAATGTTTACGACATGCGGCTGACAAGGCATGATGACGGATATGTGTACGGTGTTTTTTGTACCGAACGCAAAGATCCCAATGCCGCAGATGGAGATACCAGCAGCGCCCTTGCTGCCGCAGGAATTGCCCGCACTAAAGACCTGATAGAATGGGAACGTTTGCCTGACTTGATTTCCACTTCCGGTCAGCAGCGCAATGTGGTTTTGTTTCCGCATCTGGTTGATGGTAAATACGCCTTTTATACTCGTCCACAGGATGGATTTATTGACACCGGGAAGGGCGGAGGTATCGGTTTTGGACTGGCAGATGACATTGAGCATGCTGAAGTGAAAGAGGAAGTGATTGTGGATGGAAAACGCTATCATACCATTTATGAGGTGAAAAACGGCCTGGGTCCTGCTCCAATTCGTACCGACAAAGGGTGGTTGCAGTTGGCCCATGGTGTTCGTAACACTGCTGCAGGACTTCGATACACTTTGTACATGTTTATGACCGACCTGGAGAAACCCTGGATAGTTACCCACAAACCTGTGGGGCATTTTATGGGGCCGCAGGATGGGGAACGGGTAGGCGATGTGTCCAATGTGTTGTTTGCTAACGGATGGATTGCGGATGAGGATGGAAAAGTGTTTATTTATTACGCATCCTCCGACACCCGAATGCATGTGGCTACCTCAACTATTGACCAGCTTGTGGATTATTGTGTGAATTCACCACATGACCAGTTTTTTAGTGCCGGTTCGGTTCAGAATATCAATTCTCTGATTGACCGAAACAAATCTTTTTCGCAAGGGTAAAGACAATAAAGGTAATTTAATGAGTAGTCAGGTGTGGTGAATTCTTTCAAGCAAGGCGGCAGAGCCGAAACAGATGCACCACTTTTTGGACCTTAAACAACGGTTACTCCGGGATGTCTGTTTCAAAAACGAGAATAACAGTCTGTTCCGATTTTTCTTCGGGACAGAAGTTGGTGTTTTCTTGCAAAAATCTCCGAATCAGATGTTTATATCTAAAAGTTAGGCTGTGTTAAAATGCAGATTTTTAACACCATACGTGTTGATTTAATTCTTGTATCTAAAAATCTAACGGTCTGTTTTATTTATAAAAGAGATTTTTAACAAACACAATAGCATACGACACCTTCAGCGTCGATATTTTATATTTTGCAAAAGCTATAAACATAAGAGACCTTCAGGCTCTGTTTCCTCAAATATAAAGAGATGACCCCAAAGTGGTTAAAATATTTATAGATGGGATGTTTGCATGAGAATCGACCCCCAAAGTGGATCGTAACAGTCAGGTATTTTTGTTTGTTTTTCTAGTATGGTCTTTTGTAAGTGTCTAATAGGCAGGCATTATTGTGATGAATCTAAATTAGAAGAAATGGTAAAAAATAATCAGTTAACTTCCGAACTGCACCGGGAACTAAAGAATGTCCTTGAATTTTGGTCAACACATACGGTGGATGAGGAGTTTGGGGGATTTGCCGGCGAGGTGGATGCTTCCGGGAAAATGGTTTCCGCTGCCGAAAAAGGATTGGTCTTAAATGCCCGGATTCTTTGGTCTTTTTCAGTGGCTTACAATTTTCTAAAAGATGAAAAGTATCTGAAATTGGCGCATCGTGCCTATCAATTTCTTATCAATTATTTTTGGGACAAAGAGAACGGAGGCCTGGTTTGGGCTGTCGATCATCTAGGGAACGTTTCCAACGACAGGAAACAGATTTATGGGCAGGGCTTTGGCATTTACGCTTTTTCCGAGTATTTTAAAGCTACCGGCAAGCAGGAAAGTCTTGACTATGCTGTTAAGTTGTTCGAGCTCATTGAGCAGTTCAGCTATGACCCCGAACATGGTGGGTACCTTGAGGCATTGTCGGCCAACTGGCAACACATGGATGACATGCGCCTGAGTGCAAAAGATGCCAACAGTCCTAAAAGCATGAATACCCATCTGCATATTCTGGAACCCTATTCTAATCTTTACCGGGTTTGGAAAAACGATAAATTGCGTGAGCGAATGAAATCTCTTGTCCGGGTCTTTCTGGATAAGATTCTGAACAATGAAACGGGTCATTTTCATCTCTTTTTTGATGTGGACTGGACGGTTCAGAGTAATATGGTTTCTTACGGTCATGACATCGAAGGTGCGTGGCTTATTAATGAGGCAGCAGAACTGGTGGAAGATTCGGTATTGCTCAAGGAAGCCCGAAAGAAAACACTTAAAATGGTGCAATCTGTTTTGCGTGAGGGTGTTGCTGATGATAATTCTGTTTGGTATGAATACGACCTTGATACAGGGGAATTACATTCCGACCGTCATTGGTGGGTGCAGAGTGAAGCACTTGTTGGACTGCTGGATGCTTACGGACATTCTGGCGATGAAAAATATTTTGAAGTGTTTCTGAAAATATGGGGCTATATCAAAACCCACGTTATCGACTATGAACAGGGTGGATGGTTTGGAATTATTGAGGATAGTGGAAATCCAAGGCCCAATGAAGTGAAAGCAGGATTCTGGAAGTGCCCTTACCACAACACCCGTGCACTTATTGAGAGTATTGAACGAATTGAAAAGCGCTCTGTAATTGATTCAGTCCTTAGTCAGTTATGAATCTAAATATTCGATACTTTATAGGACTGAATAGATGCAGAAATCCAAGGAGGTTTCCTTTTTTCGGGTCTTAAATGCCTTATATGGTTTAATAACAAAATACTAACAAAAACCAACTAAACAAATGAGTTCAACTTTAGTAACGCTCAAAGAGAAAATTGGTTACGGATTTGGTGATGCCGCATCATCAATGTACTGGAAAATCTTTACCTTTTATCTGGCCATTTTCTACACCGATGTATTTGGTATTCCTGCTGCTGCTGCCGGAACCATGTTTCTTGTCACCCGCATCTGGGACACCGCCAACGACCCCATAATGGGAATCATTGGTGACCGGACCAATACCCGATGGGGAAAATTCCGGCCCTATCTTTTATGGATTGCCGCACCGTTTGCCATTATTGGAATATTGCTTTTCACCACCCCGGAATTGAGCGTTAACGGGAAAATTGTATATGCCTACGTTAGTTATACACTCATGATGATGGCCTACACCGCCATTAATGTACCTTATGCCAGCTTGCTCGGCGTGATGACTGCGAAGTCTGATGAAAGAACGAGCTTTGCTTCTTATCGAATGGTCTTTGCTTTTGGCGGTAGCTTGCTGGTGGTGGCTATTTTTCAGCCAACTGTTGATTTTTTTAATAATATCGTCAATGTTGGCGTAGATATTTCTTATCAGCTAACCATGACTGTAATTGGCATAATTGCCATAGGTTTCTTTCTGATGACGTTTTCATGGACCCGTGAGCGTATCAAGCCGCCGAAAAATCAGGAGAGCAGCCTTAAAGAAGACTTTAAGAATCTTTTAGGGAACATCCCGTGGTTTGTGATTCTTGGAGCTGGAGTAATGACCCTGATTTTTAATTCTGTGCGTGACGGGGTGGCCATGTATTATTTTAAATATTATGTGGTGGACGAAACAGCCATGTCTGTTTTTTCTGCTACATTCGCTTACAGCACGGTATACCTTTTTCTTGGTCAGGCTACCAATATGCTGGGAGTAATCATGGCCAAACCGGTTTCGGCACGTATCGGGAAAAGAAAAACCTTTATGTATGCTATGTTTATGGCTGCTGTGTTGAGTGTGGCTTTTTATTTCTGCGACCGTGAAAATTATTTTTTCATCTATCTGTTGCAGGCACTGATTAGTTTCTGTGCAGGTATTATTTTCCCGCTCATGTGGTCGATGTACGCCGATGCTGCTGATTATTCGCAGTATAAAACTGGCCGTCGTGCAACAGGACTGGTTTTTTCTGCTTCCAGTATGTCTCAAAAGCTGGGATGGACTCTTGGAGGTTCCATCACCCTCTGGTTGTTGGCATTTTTTGGATTTGAGGCGAATGTTGCTCAGTCGCCCGAAACCATACAGGGTATCAAATATATGATGAGTTTTGTACCGGGATTGGCAGCTCTTATTTCCGGTGGAATCATGATTTTTTATAAGTTAAGCGACAATAAGATGGATGAAATCATTGCTGAGCTGGAAAAAAGGAGGGCTGCTGAAGAATAGAATTATAAACATTAGGTTGAAGTGCTCTTAATGGTTTCATAATATGGATTTTATATATTTGTATAAAGAATTACGGCTAACCGGGAAATTTAAGAAAATAGCTATGCTGCACTCGCCATGAACGGCAAAAGGCTTCAAGTCAAAATGTTATTGCGAGTGACCATCTCAAAAGGTTGAGACATAGGGCGTCAACGACAGATTTGGTTCGTCGCCGTAGGGGGCAAACTTGAATATCTCCGGGTCAATAACCCGGGTTAAGCTTTAATGGTTTTCAGGTTAGCATAGGATCAATGTCAGGAACTTATTTCCCTAACAACGAGTTGTATTACAATTCACTTTATGTTCAATGTTAAATTAGATACCAACTGGGAATTTTCGCAGGCCGCACTCAATGAGTGGCGGCCTGCTTCCGTTCCCGGGACTGTACATACCGATTTGCTGGCTCAGGGACTCATTGAGGATCCCTTTTATCGAACCAACGAACGCGACCAGCAATGGATTGACAAAGTGGACTGGGAGTACCGGAACCGTTTTAAAGTTGATGCGGAAGTGGTTTCTCGTGAGGTTGTTGAACTGTTTTTTTATGGGATAGACACTTATGCTTTCGTGTTTCTCAATGGACACATGATTTTGAAGACGGACAATATGTTCCGCCATTGGTCGATTAACGTCAGGAGGTTCGTTGTGGAAGGGGAGAATCATTTACATATTTATTTTCAATCACCTGTACGTAAAGGATTATCTGAGCAGAAAAGCTATGGGTTGCGTCTGCCGGCTGCAAACGACCAGAGCGAAAACGGAGGCTTGGGGCCCAACAAGGTGAGTATGTTTACGCGTAAGGCAGGTTATCATTACGGTTGGGACTGGGGTCCGAGATTTGTGACCTCCGGAATTTGGCGACCTGTTGCAATCAACGCATGGGATCGGTTTGATATTCGTGATGTGTTTGTTTATCAGAAGCAGATTTCACCTGATTTGGCTGACCTGGAATTTCATATCGAACTTCAGAATATCAAAGCTCATAATTATTCATTTCTTATTGAGGAATTGTCGGGAGAGTTCGCTTTAGTGCCCAGGGTCATTCATGTTGACGAAGGAAATCAGAAGATTATTATTCCTGTAACAATTAATAATCCCCGCCTTTGGTGGTGCAATGGACAGGGAAATCCTGCGATGTACCATTTCCGTGTTACCATTTCGGATGAGAATGGACAAGAAAAGGTTCATGAGGTAAGAACAGGTCTGCGCGAGATTAAACTGGTTCGTGAGCCGGATAATTACGGAGAATCTTTCTTCTTTGAATTAAATGGCCGCAGCGTATTTGCCAAGGGGGCCAACTATATTCCCAACGATGTTTTTCTGCCTCGTGTTTCCGAAGACGATTATCGTAAGGTTATTGGTGATGCAGCTGCCGCCAACATGAATATGATTCGTGTCTGGGGAGGCGGCATTTATGAAAATGATATTTTTTATGATCTTTGCGACGAGATGGGAATTATGGTATGGCAGGATTTTATGTTTGCCTGCAGCATGTTTCCAGGGAATGATGAATTTTTAGATAATGTGCGTCAGGAGGCGGTGGAAAATGTGGTAAGGCTTAGAAATCATCCATCCATGGCATTGTGGTGTGGCAACAATGAAATCCACTCGATGTGGGCCTGGCATGGCGATAAAGATCCTTTGGGGTGGAAAGCCATGTATGATGGGGAGGATCGTAAAATTATCAATAAGGCTTATGATGACCTGTTTCATTCTATTTTACCTGATGTGGTTGCTCAATACGGGGGAGGCATTGATTACTGGCCTTCGTCGCCCCAGGCGGGGTATGATGTTTCAGAATATGCCGACGAACAAACGCTTACCTCAGGAGATCAACATTATTGGGGCGTCTGGCATGGGTTGCATCCCTTTTCCGGTTTTGATGAAAATGTGGGCCGGTTCATGAGCGAATACGGCTTCCAGTCGTTTCCTGAATTGGAATCCGTAAAGAAATATACCGTTCCTTCCGATCTGGACATTGAATCGGACGTGATGGCGGCCCATCAACGGAGCGGAATCGGAAATCTGAGGATCAAGGAGTATATGGAACGGGATTATCGGGTGCCTCAAGGCTTTGAGCAGTTTCTTTACATGAGTCAGGTGCTGCAGGCTGAAGGTATAAAACGCGGAATTGAAGCCCATCGAAGAAATATGCCCCGTTGCATGGGGTCGCTCTACTGGCAGCTAAATGATTGCTGGCCGGTAGCTTCCTGGGCCAGTACTGATTACTACCGAAAATGGAAAGCACTCCATTATGCCGTTCGCAGAGCCTTTGAGCCTGTATTGATAGCTCCGGTAAAGGAGGAAGGCGAGCTGGTTGTTTACCTCGTATCAGACCTTCAGAATGCGTTCTCGGGCACCCTGAGACTTGAAGTGGTTGGGTTTTCCGGGAAAAAAGTCAATTCTCGGCAATATCGTGTAGATGTGAATCCCAATACCAGCAACCGGGTGTTGGAGGTTCCTTTTGAAAAGTTGATGAAAAATGCTTCGGGCAAAGAAACTTTTTTGCATCTGGTGCTTGAGGGAAATGGACGAGCTCCCGTTTATGCCAGCTACTTCTTCTCAAGTCCCAAAGAGATGCGTTTATCCAGGAATCCAAAGATTGGGGTTTCTTTGCAGGAAAGGAGTGAGGATGAAATGGAGGTGGTGCTGAAATCGAAGGTTCTGGTCAAAAACCTGATGCTGTCCGTTGCCGGTGAAGAGGTGTTTTTTTCGGATAATTGTTTTGACCTCTTACCGGGGGATACTCGTAAAATCCTGATAAAAACCAACCTGGACAGGAAAAAGTTAAAAGAAAATCTTGTATTGAGGCATCTGATGAGTGAATAAACCGATGTGCCAGATTATGGCAGGAAGTTTCAAAAATGAGTTACCCCTTATTCGATGCCTCCAATACATTCCAAATCATATCTTTAAGTTCAGTTATCCCTTTCTGTGCTACCGAGGAGATAAACACAAAGGGGATGTCAGGTAAGTCTGACTTTATCTCTGACTGCAGTTCTTCATCCGCCATATCTGATTTTGTAATTGCAAGCAGGCGTTGCTTATCCAGAAGTTCCGGGTTGTATTGTCTGAGTTCGTTGAGCAGAACTTTATATTCCTGATGAATATTGTCACTGTCGGCCGGTACCATAAAGAGCAGAATGGAGTTGCGCTCTATATGTCGCAGAAAACGCAGACCGAGACCTTTGCCTTCATGGGCTCCTTCAATTATTCCCGGAATATCGGCCATCACGAAAGAGCGGTGATTGCGGTATTCCACAATTCCAAGGTTTGGCACAAGGGTGGTAAACGGGAAATTGGCAATTTCGGGCTTTGCGGCACTTACCACCGATAGGAGCGTTGATTTTCCTGCGTTTGGGAAGCCTACCAGACCCACATCGGCTAACACTTTTAATTCAAGAATTGCCGACAGCTCAGTTTCCGGTTCTCCGGGCTGGGCATAGCGGGGAGTTTGGTTGGTGGCGGACTTGAAGTGGTTGTTTCCCTGTCTCCACGTCCTCCTTTTACCAGAATGCGTTCTTCGTTGTGTTCGGTAATTTCGAAGAGGGTTTCTCCTGTTTCACCATCTTTAACAACGGTTCCCAAAGGCACCTCAATATACTTGTCTTCACCGTCGGCTCCGGTGGAGGTTTGTCGTCCCCCGGATCCACCGTGTCCGGCAAAGATGTGTCGCTGGAATTTAAGGTGAAGCAGTGTCCAGGTATTCCGGTTTCCGCGGATAATGATATGTCCGCCCCGGCCACCGTCCCCCCCGTCGGGTCCGCCCTTTGCAATGAATTTTTCGCGCCTGAGATGTCTCGATCCGGGGCCACCTTTCCCGGAGCGACAAAAAATCTTTACATAATCAACAAAATTGGAACCCGACATGGTGTGGAATATTAGTGATATACTTTACAAAAGTAATCGTCTGCATTCAGAAATCAACAGTATTCTGAAAGAATTTATTTTTCAGCAAACAAAATAGCGGGATAAAATAAGGGATTTGATATTTTTTATGGATTGTAATGAAATTGGTTGACGATTAAGAATAAAACTATTTCTGCATAATCACTTACGATAATTACACAATGGCGTCAAGAGCATCAGCAATACGTCCGAAAATATCCTCAATGTTTCCTGTCCCTTTTATGGGTCGATAAGTACCCTCCGATTTGTAGAAGTCAATTACCGGTGCTGTTCGGGCTTCATACACTTTGATCCGTTTTTTTATGGTTTCCAGATTGTCATCCGAACGACCTGAAATTTGCCCTCTTTTAAGAAGCCGATCTATCAATTCGTTATTGTCCACCTCCAGATTGAGCATGATGTTCACATCCCGCCCTTCCTTGTTGAGGATCTTCTTTAATGCGACTGCCTGCTTATAAGTGCGTGGAAACCCGTCAAAAATTACTCCTTTGGAGTTCCGGAGGGTGTTTAGCTTCTTTTTCAGGATTTCGGTAATGGTTTCGTCCGGGATTAGCTGTCCGTTGTCTATTAGTGACTTAGCAAGTTTCCCCAGTTCGCTTCCTTCATTAATCTCTTTACGGAGAATTTCACCCGTTGAGATGTGAGTAAGTCCGTACTTTTCAATTATTTTTTGGCTCTGGGTGCCCTTTCCCGAACCCGGAGGGCCAAAAATTACAACATTTAGCATAAGGACAGTTTTAGTCTGTTACGGTATATATATCCGGAAGATTCCGTCCGTACCCATCATAATCCAAGCCATATCCCACGATAAACTCATTGGGAATTTCCATTCCCACATAATCAAGTTTCACATCTTTCTTGCAAGCTTCGGGCTTAAATAGCAGGGTGGCAACTCTGACATCTTTCGGTTTCTGCGATTCAAGTTGTTTCATCAGGTTTTCGATGGTTACCCCTGTATCTACGATGTCTTCAAGCAAAACGACCGTGCGGCCTTCTATCTCTTCGTTTAAGCCGATTAGGTGCTTAACTTTTCCGGTACTACCCATTCCATCATAAGATGATAGTTTGACGAAGCTGATTTCACAAGGGAAATCGATCAACTTCATGAGGTCGGAAGAGAACATAAATGAGCCATTCAAAATACATATCATTAGAGGATTTTTATCCCGTAATTCTTTGTTCATTTTCTCGGCCATCTCCCAGAGGGCTTTTTTTATGTCGCTGGCAGGTATGGAAAGGGTAAATTCTTTGTCTAAAAGTTGAATGCGCTTCATCAGGGGATATCTCTTTAACTGTTTTTAAAGTGCAAAAATATAAAAAATGAACAGACGAAGGACATTTATGTTACCTCTTTACAGTTTTAATATGGTTAAAGTTTGTAGTTTTGTTTGATAAAAGTGTTTGAACCACATAAGCAGCATAAGATAACAGGAAGTGTTAACCCAGATAAAGCATATAAGCAATGTGAGTCTTTTTTTCAGGTTAGTGGTATTGCCAAACGGTTAATGTGAGAGTATTAAGCGCGGATTAGTCAGACAAATTGTTTTTAATAAGGCTAACCTCTTCTTTGTCAACCGGAGGTTCTGTCATTGTGAGTACCATGCCCGAAGCAATCTCTAATGCCAAAAACGCTGCTTTAAATTATCGTTTTTATTAATGCCAAACAAATAATTCTTTATGTTTTGGCTTCCTGTTTTTAAAAGCATATATGCCTCAGATATAAATGATGATTGGGAGTTTTTTGTGAAACCTTGCTGAACTGTTGAAAATTAAATAAAACGCGATACATTATGAAGCCTAAAGTTAGTATTATTATGGGCAGTACTTCCGATCTGGGAGTGATGGAAAAAGCTGCCAAAGTTTTGAACGATTTTCAGATTCCTTTTGAGATAAATGCTTTGTCCGCTCACCGGACTCCGGATCAGGTGATGACTTTTGCGCGTGAAGCATACGATCGGGGTATTAGAGTAATCATTGCAGGTGCTGGTGGGGCAGCGCATTTGCCAGGTGTCATCGCTGCACTTACGCCAATTCCAGTGGTCGGGGTGCCCATTAAAGCGTCTATCTCTATAGATGGTTGGGATTCTATCCTTTCAATTTTGCAGATGCCTCCCGGGATTCCGGTTGCAACTGTTGGTCTGGATGGTGCTCAGAACGCAGGAATTCTGGCTGCTCAAATTCTTGGTACTGGAGACGAGAAAGTTTTTAAAACTGTGAGCGAATACAAAGACAGTCTCTCGCTAAAAATTGCAAAAGCCAATGAGGACTTGGCCGCTGTAAAATTTGATTTTAAAACGAATTGATTCAGGATTTTGGTCGGGTCGCAAGATATCGCGGCTCGACCTTGTTTTTTGGTAATTTAATTGAAAAAACATCTCTGTTTTGCACAGCAAATATTCCGATATCCGCAATAATTACGAACGTAACCGACTGCATCGAGATGATCTTGAATCTGCTCCTTTTCGGCAGTTTAAGAACTGGCTGGAAGAGGCCATTGCTGCAGAGGATACTGAGCCCACCGCTATGTCTCTGGCAACGGTTGATGCTACCGGGCAGCCAACGCAACGCATTGTGCTACTGAAAGATGTTTCGGACAAAGGCATCTCTTTTTTTACCAATTACAATAGTTCCAAAGGGTGCCAGCTGGCTAATAATCCTAAAGTGTCGGCCAATTTTTTCTGGCCGGTTTTGGAAAGACAGGTGAGATGGGAAGGCAGAGTTGTTAAGTTGCCGGCCGTGGCATCAGACAATTATTTTGCTTCCCGCCCCCGTGAAAGTCGGATTGGAGCATGGGCATCTCCTCAGAGTGAGAAAATAAGCGATGACGGGTTGTTGGTGAAACGGTTCCAGGAATTTGAGCAAAAATTTCAGGGGGGAGAGGTTCCTCGTCCACCGCACTGGGGCGGATATCTGATTATTCCCCACCAAGTTGAGTTTTGGCAGGGGCGTCCCAACCGGATGCATCAGCGTTTTGTTTACAGCTGTCAGCGGGATGGTAGCTGGGAATTAGCTCAACTGGCGCCCTGAATCCGGTTTTTCAGGCAGTAAGCGTATGAAACAAATCTTCCAGAGATTCCTTTTCCACCGACAGGGTAAGAATGATCAGGTTGTTATCTACTGCCAGCCTGAATAATGAAGGTCGCACGTCAAACCCAGTCTTTACAGAAACCAGATAACCATGGTTCTGTTGGGATACGGATTTAACGCCCTCAATGGCATTTATTTTTTCCGGGGCAAGGTTTCCGTCGTACTCTACAAATACCCTGGAAAGTTTATTTTCAAATCCTTTTTCGAGTTCCGAGGCTGCTTCATCGGCCACAATTACTCCATTGTTTATGATGATGACCCTTTCGCAAATGGCTTGAACTTCCTGCATGATGTGGGTTGAAAGAAGAATGGTTTTTGCTTCGCCCAGCTTTGTAATCAGGTTGCGAACTTCGACAATTTGATTGGGGTCAAGGCCGGTGGTGGGCTCATCCAATATTAATACTTCAGGATCGGGGAGCAATGCCTGGGCCAGTCCTACGCGTTGGCGGTATCCCTTTGATAATGAGCCGATCTTCTTATGTCTTTCGGGTGTGAGTCCTGTAGTCTCGATGATTTCGGCAATGCGGTTTTTGTTATCGGGCAGTTTGTATATTTCTGCTACAAATTTCAGATATTCCTCAATATACATATCCTGATAAAGTGGGTTGTGCTCCGGCAGATAGCCAACTTTCTTTCGTAGTTCCAGATTGTTGCCATCAATGGGAATTCCCGAAATATCCACACTACCTGACGATGCCGGAAGGTATCCGGTAATTATCTTCATCATGGTGGATTTGCCGGCTCCGTTTGGGCCTAAAAAACCTACAACCTGGCCGGCCGGGATGTCAAAACTGACATTGTTGAGGGCCTTTTGTTTTCCAAAATATTTCGTAACTCCTGATACGGTTATTGACATTTTTCTCCTTGTTTGCTTCAAAGTTATTAATTTTGGTTCCACCAAAAAAGAGAATATGAACGACCAGCTGATTTTTTGTGATTCTTATTTCCGGTATAGCCGACTGAAAACTGATCCTGTAAGGGTGGGAAATATTATTATTGGCGGAGATGCCCCGGTCAGAATTCAGTCAATGACAACCACCAATACGTTAGATACGGACGCTACGGTTGAACAGGCGTTGAAAATTGCAGATGCCGGAGGAGAACTGGTTCGTATTACGACACAGGGGCGTCGGGAAGCAACAAACCTGGGACCGATTAAACAAGGTTTAGAGAAAAGGAATTGCAAGGTTCCATTGGTTGCTGACGTGCACTTTAATCCGGCGGCAGCAGAAGTAGCGGCTACGCTCATTGAGAAAGTCCGTATCAATCCCGGTAATTTTACCGGAGGTGCCAAAGAGTTTAAAGAGGTAAAGGCAGGAAGTGATGAGGATGAGGAGGGACTTCGTCAGATAAGGGAGAAGTTGGTTCCGTTTTTGAAATTGTGTCGCCAAAATAATACGGCTATCCGAATAGGAACCAACCACGGAAGCCTTTCGGATAGGATGATGTCAAAATTCGGAGATACGCCACAGGGAATGGTGGAATCGTGTATGGAATATCTGCGAATTTGCAGGGAGGAAGGATTTAAAGATATTGTTCTCAGTATTAAATCAAGCAATACCCGGGTGATGGTTCATACGGTTCGTCTTCTGGTTGCTGCAATGAAGCAGGAAGAGATGCAGTTTCCTTTGCATCTGGGGGTTACTGAAGCTGGCAGTGGTGAAGATGGCCGGCTGAAATCGGCAGCCGGGATAGGTGCTTTGCTGGCCGACGGCATTGGGGACACCATCCGTGTTTCCCTTACCGAACCTCCCGAAAATGAAATTCCTGTTGCTGCAAAATTGGTTGAAATTTTTAGTAAAAGGGAAGGTCATGGCGCCATTAAGAATATCGCGACAAATCATTACAGCCCTTTTGAATACCGTAAAAGAGTATCTCATGAGGTGTTGAATATTGGAGGTGACCAACCCGCCGCTGTTATTGCAGACCTGCGAGGGAGAATTCCTGAAAACATTGGTGATGAGATTCCGGATGTGGTAATTTGCAACAGTTCTGAACTGGATCGGCTTCCCGGGAATTGGGGCAATGTTACGAAGGTTGTTCCCAATCAGGCAAAAATTAAATATTCATCCAGTGTTTTTCCTCTTTTTGAAATTGATGAAAAATGGGAAGCCTGGCAGGGGCCGGCTCTTGTGAGTTGTTCCTATGCTGATTTTACGTCGGAAATTGCAGCCAGGTTGGAAAGCAAACAAGATGTGGTTTTATTGCTGGAGTCTGGTCACAAGAATCCGACAGCGGAAATGAGAGCCTTTTTTATGGCTATGCAAAATGCATCGTTGACTCATCCGGTGATTGTTTCACGAAATTATCATCAGGTTTCAGATGAAAATTTCCAACTCGAAGCAGCAGCTGACACTGGTCTTTTGTTTCTAGATGGTTTTGGAGACGGAATCAGTATTTCCGGAAGTGTGCAACCGGTTTCCCTGCTACTGTCAACCAGTTTTGGTATTCTTCAGGCCACCAGGGTGCGTTTTTCCAAAACGGAATATATCTCGTGCCCCGGCTGCGGGCGCACTTTGTTTGATTTACAAGCTACTACTGCTGATGTCAGAAAACAAACAGGACATCTGAAAGGATTGAAAATTGCCGTTATGGGATGTATTGTCAACGGTATTGGAGAAATGGCTGATGCCGATTATGGCTATGTAGGGGCAGGCCCCGGAAAAATTTCACTGTTTCGAAACAGGGAGCTGATAAGGAAAAACATTCCTGAATCGGAGGCCGTAAACGAATTGGTTCAGCTCATTAAAGAACATGGAGACTGGCACGATCCGGTTGAGTAAAAAATGCTGTTGGTCAAAAAAAAACGTGCAAAAGCGTAAAAGTTGGGTTTGGAGGGGGACATATTTTGCAGATGGAGTGTTAAATATTTAAATTGCAATACTGAATTTGTTAACAGGTTTTGAAACTAAATTATTTAGGTTAAAACCACATCCCCAAATCCTATGAGATTTCTTTGGATTTTTTTGTTTTGCATACTCACAAGCTCTGTTTTTGCCGGTGAAATTGAAATTAACGGCTCTTATCAGGGAGATAATCTCTATGTTCAGAATCCTTACGCCGAATCAGGTGTCGGGTTTTGTGTTTTTGAGGTAATGGTGAATGGACGTACAACCACCGATGAAATTAACTCCAATTCCTTTGAAATTGATCTTTCTGTTTTCCGTTTTGCTATAGGCGAATCCGTGCATGTTTTGATAAAGTTCAAAGAAGGTTGTGAGCCTGTTGTTATTAACCCGGAAGTATTGGCCCCTCGTGCCTCTTTTAAAACCATAGATATAGCCGTTAAAAATGATCAAATTATCTGGAAAACCAACCACGAGGCCGGTTCGTTGCCCTATATTGTAGAGCAGTACCGTTGGAACAAATGGGTTCAGGTGGGAGAAGTGGCAGGAAAAGGTGTCCCTGGGACGCACCAATACAGCCTCCCTGTCAGAATGCATTCCGGAGAAAATCGTTTTCGTGTAAGGCAAAGCGACCATAACCGTAAAAGGCAGTTGTCGCCCGAAGTGGTTGTGGCAAAAAATAAACCTGAAGTATCTCTTGCCTCCATGAAGGTAGAAAACAACTTGGTTTTTTCGGAACCTACCTTGTATGAAATTTATGACATTTACGGACGGATTGTTTTTAAAGGTTATGATGATACCATAAGTGTTCAGGGGCTTGAGCGTGGGGAGTATTATCTAAATTTCGATAATCGGATGTCTGTATTTACCAAGCAGTGATATTTGTTGAAAAGCGCGATCCTGCGTAACTTGCGCCGAAATTGATATCGCATGACTAAATACATTCTCATTATTGCTGCATTGATTATTGGCGGATTTCTGTCGATCCAGGGAAGTATCAATGCTCAACTCTCCTCTTTTTTAAAACACCCGTTACAGGCTTCTTTGACCAATTTCCTGGTTGGAACCATTGTTTTGCTCCTGCTGAATCTGGTTTTGCGTACCTCCATTCCTTCTTTCTCTGATATGAAGTCCATTCCCTGGTATCTATTTCTTGGCGGTGTTATTGGGGCTATGTTTGTCACTTCGGTTGTGCTACTTATCCCTCAAATTGGTGTGACCACCATGTTGGCTGCATCTATTGCCGGGCAGTTGATTATTGCAGCAATCATTGATCATTTCGGCTTTTTCGGGGTGAGTATTCACGCTATCTCTTTAAGCCGGGTGGCGGGCATTGCTTTGTTGATTCTGGGAATAATGTTGATTCAGAGATGAGTAAAATATGGTATTCACATGCAACGTGGGACTTTTTTGAGCAGCCGTGATTGGTAATGCTGTTTTAATTATTCACAAATGACTGACAGTCAATTTGTTGCAAGGAAGCGCAGGCAAGCCGCAATTCACGCATAATAAAAGCTTTGCGTCTTTGCGTTTAAGCTTTTTGTAACGGACTAATGATTAGGTTAAGTCAAATCCGGGGTCATATTGTGTGATTTTAAATTTTGTCGACTTT
>NZ_JADQBH010000106.1 GCF_016278715.1 Marinilabilia sp.
AAAACACATTATTCAATACTCATCATCCTTATTTCCGGCTTATGTTTGAGTTCATGCTCGGGGAAACAAAAAGAAAAACAACAAGAACACCAGAAATCTGCCCAAAACCCGATAATCCATGCCGATGTACCCGATATCTCCATCATCCGGGTGGACGATACTTACTACATGAGCAGTACCACCATGCACATGAGTCCCGGGGTACCCATTATGAAGTCCGGTGACCTGGTCAACTGGGAGTTGATTAGTTATGCCTCCGACACATTGGCCAACAATGAGATGCTTCGCCTCGAAAACGGGCAAAATGCATACGGACGTGGCTCCTGGGCAAGTAGCCTGCGTTATCACAACAACACCTTTTATGTCTCCACTTTTTCGGCGACCTCCGGGAAAACGCATATTTTTCATACAAAAGACATTGAAAACGGGCCCTGGGAAGAAATTACTTTCGAACCTGTTTTACACGATAACTCACTTCTCTTCGATGATGACGGAAAAGTGTATTTGATTTATGGAGGTGGCGACATCCGAATTGCCGAGTTAAAGGATGATTTATCCGGCATCAAACCAGATGGGTTAAACCAGGTAATCATTCCGGATGCCGGAAAGGTCGCTGCCGATGACCTGATGCTCCACGCCGAAGGGTCACAACTGTTTAAACACGATGGTAAGTACTACATTTTTAACATTACCTGGCCCCAAGGAGGAATGCGAACTGTCGTTGTGCACCGATCCGAAAACCTTACCGGCCCTTATGAAGGGAAAGTGGCCCTTGAAGACCGTGGAATTGCACAAGGCAGCATTATCGATACACCCGGGGGAGACTGGTACGCTTACATGTTTCGCGATTACGGAGCCGTAGGACGGATTCCCTACATCATGACGATGAAATGGGAAAACGGATGGCCTGTTCTGGGCATTGACGGAAAAGTTCCGGACACACTGGATATTAACGTTCAAAACATTGGCGTCTCGGGCATTGTTACTTCGGATGAATTTGAAGACAACAAACTGCCTCTGGCCTGGCAATGGAACCACAATCCTGACAATCGTTTCTGGTCGCTCAACGAGAAAGAAGGCCATTTGAGACTCACCAACGGACGGGTGGATGACAATGTGCTGCAGACCAGGAACACGCTAACCCAGCGTACTTTTGGTCCCGAAAGTTCCGCTTCCACCGTAATTGATGTCAGTAACCTGAAAGATGGCGATGTTGCCGGCCTGATTGCCCTCCAAAAAAGATACGGATATGTGGGAGTAAAAATGGACGGGAACTCAAAGTCTGTTGTCATGATTAGTGCTGAAACAGAAGAACCCGTAGAGTTGGCAAACATTCCGTTGGAGGGCAACAAGGTCTGGCTGAAAATCGACTGCGACTATAAAGACCGCACAGATAAAGCTTACTTTTATTACAGCTTAAACGGGGAAGATTGGATCAGCATTGGGAACCCCCTCCAGATGGCATACACATTGCCACATTTCATGGGCTATCGTTTTGGTCTTTTCAGTTTTGCCACCAAAACAACAGGGGGATTCGTTGATTTCGATTACTTCCGAATCAGTGATGAAATATAAAAGGACGAAACCACATAAGATAACAAAAGGTGTTTGACTCACATAAGGGATTGGTTTTTAGGGCTACAATGTTGAAGTGGATTTGAATCGTACGTCAGAGTGGATTTAAAATCGTTATTAAGCCCCGGATTTGTAATTCAGAAGACACCAGTTAACTCCGATTCAAAAACTCCCTGCGCCTTTATCTTAACAAAGATACAACCTGAAATATCGTTTGTTTTGTATGGTCGGAATAAAAGACAGATGAAAACGACATAACACTAAAAAAATGATCATGAATTACATAAAAGGAACAGTTATATTTATCCTGATTTTCCTCCTGGGAGCTTGTAGCAAAGACACAGCGAAGAATAGTGACCTAAAACTATGGTACGACAAGCCCGCCAAAGTTTGGAATGAGGCCCTGCCTGTCGGGAATGGCCGCCTTGGGGCAATGGTGTTCGGCGATCCGGCCCTGGAAAACATACAGCTTAACGAAGAAACATTTTGGTCGGGAGGTCCCTCACGCAACGATAATCCTAAAGCTCGTAAGGCACTTCCAAAAGTACGGGAGCTCATCTTTGACGGGAAATTACAAGAAGCCGATAAAATGCTCAATGAAAACATGGTGGCCGAACAATTGCATGGCTCCATGTATCAAACGATCGGCAACCTGAACATCTCTTTCGAAGGGCATGAGAATTATACAAATTATTACCGGGAGCTGGACATTGAAAATGCTCTTTTTACCACTTCCTACACGGTTGATGATGTAAATTTCAAAAGGGAAGTTTTTGCGTCTTTCCCCGATCAGGTTATTGCAGTAAAGTTATCTGCCGACAGAAAGAAAAGTCTTTCTTTTACGGCTAAACTGGACGGTCCTTTAGCTCAAAGCACAAAAGCAGTCGATGCCAACACGCTTGAAATGACCGGTGTTTCCGGAACTCATGAAGGAGTGGAAGGTCAGGTAAAATTCAACACCCTGGCAAAAATACTCAACACAGATGGCACAATAGCTAACGATGCAGATCAAATTACGGTGACGGATGCCAGCGAAGTGGTTATTTTAATTTCTATGGCGACCAATTTTGTGGATTACCAAACTCTTACTGCCAATGAAAATGAAAAATGCAGGAAATACCTCACCTCTGCGGAAGCAAAAAACTATCCGGAGCTGAAAAAAGCTCACATCAGCGACTATCGCAAGTACTTCACTCGCTCGTCCTTAAATCTGGGTGAAACACCTGCAAGTGAACGCCCCACAGACGTCAGAATCAAAAACTTTTCACAAACCAATGACCCGTCACTGGTCGCTCTCTACTACCAATTTGGACGTTATTTACTAATTTCCAGCTCCCGACCCGGCGGGCAACCGGCCAATCTTCAGGGAATCTGGAACGGAAGCACAACCCCTGCCTGGGACAGTAAATACACCATCAACATCAATACGGAGATGAATTACTGGCCATCAGAGAAGTGTAATTTGCCCGAAATGCATGAACCGCTGATACAAATGATTGAGGAATTGTCGGAAGCCGGCTCACAAACCGCCAAAACCATGTATGGCTGCGACGGATGGGTGGCTCATCACAACACAGATATCTGGCGCATTACGGGAGTGATCGATGGAGCTTTCTGGGGCATGTGGCCCATGGGTGGCGCCTGGCTTTCACAACATCTTTGGGAAAAATACCAATACAATGGCGACCTGGATTATCTCCGGTCGGTCTATCCCGTAATGAAATCGGCCTGCCGCTTTTATCAGGATTTTCTCGTTGAAGAACCCACCCATGGCTGGCTGGTTGTCAGTCCTTCCAACTCACCAGAGAATGCACCCGCCGGCCGTCCTTCAGCTACTGCCGGATCGACTATGGACAATCAGATACTGTTTGACCTTTTCACAAAAACAAAAAAGGCAGCAACCATTCTGAATCAGGATGAAAACCTCATCAACGAATTTCAGGAAATCCTTGACCGCCTGCCACCCATGCAGATTGGACAACACGGACAATTACAGGAGTGGATGGAAGACCTGGACAATCCTTATGATAAGCATCGTCATATTTCACATCTTTATGGGCTTCATCCTTCCAATCAAATATCGCCCTATTCCTCCCCGGAATTATTTGAAGCAGCCCGCACAACATTGAAACACCGTGGTGATGTTTCCACCGGTTGGTCAATGGGCTGGAAAGTGAACTTCTGGGCACGAATGCTCGATGGGAATCATGCCCTCAAACTTATTAAAGACCAGCTCACTCTTGTCGGCACAGGAAACAATTCCGGAGAAGGTGGAGGTACTTACCCCAATATGTTCGACGCCCATCCCCCCTTCCAAATCGATGGCAATTTTGGATGTGCAGTGGGTATTGCTGAAATGCTTTTGCAAAGTCACGACGGAGCCATTCATTTCCTTCCTGCCCTGCCCGACGACTGGCAGAACGGGGAAATAACAGGATTGCGGACCCCCGGCGGTTTCGAAGTCACCTTTAAATGGGAAAACAGTCAGGTAACCAAAGCAGAAATAAAATCAACCCTGGGCGGCAATTGCAGAATCAGAATGCCCAATGAAGTTAAACTGTCCGGTAACCTTGCGTTAAAGGAAGCAAACGGACAAAACCCCAATTCTTTCTTTGAGAAACCGGCAATTAAAGCACCGCTGATTTCGGAAAAGGCACAATTGGGAACCGTTACTTTGCCAGAGACTTATTTATTTGATTTTCAGACGGAGAAAGACCAAGTTTATTCACTTACAAGCAAGTGAAATTGAAAGGGCTATAATTTAAAGTAGCATTTTTGTCATTAGAGATTGCTTCGGGCATAGCCCTCGCAATGACCGAATCTCCGAGTGATAGAGAAGGGGTTGGCAGATTGTATGGCGGTTTGGCCGCCCAACAATCTGCCAACCCCTTCCATTTAAAGTGAAAGTGCGTCATTGGTGGCATCCCGGTTTATCGGGAAAGCAAGCTTTTGTTAAGAAATAACTTATCCCTTAGCTCCCGGGATTCGTCAGATAATCCTGAATATTTTTCAGGCTTTTTTCATCGTCCGACAAAATCAATAACATATCATTTGGTTCAATGACCGTTGAGCCACTTGGAGTAATATACCTGTCTCCCCTTTTAATCATGGCAATAATGGTACTTTTCGGAAAGCCCAGATCCACAATACGCCTGTTAACAGCATAGCAAGCGGGGGCCACCGAAATTTCCGTCATCGCAGATTTGGGAATCTCGGAAATAAATTTTTCTGTTTCGGAGAGGGGTTTTACTTTTTCGGGCAGAGAAACACCCAGCCATTTGGCAACAACCGGCAGAGTGGTTCCCTGAATCAACACGGAGGTTACCGAAATAAAAAACACAATATTAAAAATCATCTCGGCCTTATCAATGCCGGCCAACAATGGATATGTAGCAAAAACAATAGGGACCGCTCCCCGGAGCCCCACCCAGGAAATATAAAAGCGTCTCCTAATTTTCATTCTAAAAAACATCAGACTAATAAAAACGCTCACAGGACGCGCAACAATAATTAAAAAGAGAGAAACCAACAGTCCGATACCCATCACCGGAAGCACCTGAGACGGAAACACAAGCAATCCTAACGTCAGGAAGAGAATAATCTGCATCAGCCAGGCCAGACCATCATACATCTTCATAATGGTCTTTTTGTGAATGAGGTCCTGGTTACCCAAATAAACCGCACTGATATAAATGGCCAGAAATCCGTTACCTCCTATAGCATCGGTGGTTGAGAAGGTAATAAACATCAAAGCTATCATCAGAACCGAATAAAGTCCTTCAAAAACAAGCTTTATTTTATTGATAACAAACTTGCTTATCCTGCCAAACAAAAAACCTGCAATCCCTCCCAAAATCATTTGCTGAAAGAACATGGGGATTACAGAAACCAAACTTTTATCCTGATTCACCACCAACGACAAAAAGGCAATGGTCAGCACGTAAGCCATCGGATCGTTACTTCCGCTTTCGAGTTCCAGGGTGGGACGTAATTTCGATTTAAGCGCCAGACTTTTGGAGCGTAAAATGGAAAAAACCGCTGCTGCATCGGTCGAAGAAACAATTGACCCAAGCAAAAGACTCTCATAAATGGTAAAATCGGTCATGAACCAGACAAATGTTCCCAGCAACAAAGCCGTCAGCAATACCCCCAATGTGGATAGAGCAATTCCCTGACCAAGTATCGGTCTCACCGATTTCCAATTGGTGTCCAACCCTCCTGAAAATAAAATAAAGTTTAGGGAAACAACACCGATAAACTGAGCAATTTGAGGGTTGTCAAAATGAATTCGCCCGATTCCGTCAGACCCTGTAAGCATCCCAATAGCCAGGAAAAGCAAAAGAGTAGGGATGCCAAACCTGTAGGAGGTTTTTCCTGCGATAATGCTCACAAAAAGCATCAAGGATCCTATTAGTAGTATATTTTCAATTGTTAAAAACATCTGATCTTTTTATCCGGCTTAGTTTTTCTTTACAAACATGGGGAGAACCCTTTTTTCTCCAAACTCCAGGGTTTCTCAGACTGGTAATAATTTAACACCAGAATAAACTTTTTGTTAAGTCATTCATGATGTTTTTATTTCGGAACGACAATCAATGGCATACAGCCATCATAGACCACATCGTGGATTAGCGTTTTCTGAAAAACACTATCCTTCAATCTCCTCAACTCCTGCTGAATTACAATAACGGTTTCCGGTGATTCATTCAACAATTTGCAATCCCCGGACAATGGTTCTTTAAGAATGCTTATTTCCACTTTTGGGGCATAACCTCTCAGTGTCCGGGCTAATTCTTCAAGATAATCAGAATGCTCTTTATCCAATACTAAAGGAATCAGTTCAATGATACAAACCAATCTCTTCATGGCTTGCATAAGTAATTCCAGATTTTTAACGTTAAAAGGATTCTTTCTGGAACAGATAAAACTAAACCTTCGTGAAATTCCGCCTTCCCGAATCAAAGGAACACCCAATGCAAAAAACTCAGTATCATCAATAATGGTAAGAATTGTTGTACCAAGAAAAAGTTTTTTCAACAGCCCCGATTCCTTTATTCCCACCACCACAAAATCTAAAAAAACATCATTTCTCAATTGACTCAGAACCGAGGGAAAATCAAACCGGCCAATTCTATATTGTTCATTTTTAAACGGGAAAGAGCTGGTAAATCTGTTAAGGGCATTCCAGGCATCAGCCTTCTGGGCATTTTCAAGTTCGGCCCGTACATCCTGATAGGCCATGGAAGGTTTAGCCCCGGTAAGCTGGTGTATAAATACCACACCGGCATTTAATTCCAGACTCAGTTTATAGACGAAAGATACCAATACAGATGTAGTTTCTTCCAAATCCACAAGAGCAATAATCCTGTTTTCAGCCGGCATTTTTTATAAATATTTGAAGTTTTCCTCAAAATACTAAAAAAGAGAATTACTTCAAATAACAATCCTGATAATTAAACAAAAAGAAGAACTTCCACCAGGAATATAAACCCAAGGTGAAAAAAATCTGGCGTGGCACAACTCTTGCATACCGGAGTTATGAACTTTTCTACATATCTTTAGTTATCAATGCAAGAGTAAGGTAAAAAATCACTGGTGTTCGCAGAAAGAATCAAGCTTAAAAACACTTATCCCAATAAGACACCACGAAGCATCGGAAACGTAAAAAATTAAATAAAATAAGAATGAAAAAACTAAGCACTTTTATAATTATTATGACAATGCTGGCTATCTCCGGGCTACGAGCCCAAAATGACACTATCAGTATTACCGTTCTCCAAAGCGCAGACATCCATGGACAACTGGATGCGCATACTGAACTATTCAGAGAAGAAAGCGGACTTGAATTTCGGGAACGTGGAGGGCTGGCCCATATGAAGACCCTCTTTGACACGGGAAAAACAAAAAACCCCAATCGAACCATCATTGTAGATTCGGGTGACCTGATTCAGGGAAGCGGGTATGCAGCAAAATCTCTGGGTGCAGTTTTTCCACCCATCGTACAAAAGATGGGCTATGACCTGATGATTCCGGGAAACTGGGAAGTGGTATATGGCAAAGAAGTAATGATGGATGTAATGACGGCTTACAATACCAATGTAATAGTCCAGAATATGAAACATGATGAATCCAATGAACCATTGTTTCCACCATACTGGGTTACCGAAATTGATGGCATTCGTCTGGCCTTCATCGGCATAAACGATCCCGATGTACCAGTCCGCCAAAACCCCTCATTCAGTAAGGGAATTGCTTTCAACCAAATTGATAAGGAAGTGGAGGAAATCATTCACGAGGTTCAGACCACGGAAAATCCGGATGTTGTATTTCTGATGACACACATTGGTATCTTTAAACAGATCAACCTGGCCAACAGTGAAATCACCAAAGGAGTGGATTATGTACTGGGTTCCGACACGCACGAACGCATTCGTCAACCCATTCAGGGAAAATTTGCGAAAGTCACTGAGCCCGGAGCATTTGGGTCATTCGTTGGAAAACTCACCATGAACTTTGTTGATGGAAAATTGGTCAGTGATGAGTATGAACTATTGGAGGTTGATCCGGAAAAATACCCAGCAAATCCTGAAGTCGCTGAACTCATTACAAAGGCAAAAAGACCATGGCAGGAAGAATTGGAAACCATAGTAGGCTACACTGCTGAGCCCATTTACCGTTACCTGACAGTGGAAACTCCCATGGATAATATGATTACCGATGCGTTGCGTTGGAAAACAGGAGCAGACATTGCTTTGTCAAACGGCTTCCGTTTTGGAAATCCCATAGTCCCTAAAAATGGAGAGCCTGCACCTATTACAAAAGCTGACATTTGGAATATGCTTCCGGTTAACGATCATGTAAAAACCGGAACAGTTACCGGACAACAAATCCTTGACTGGCTTGAAAAAGAGATGCACAATGTTTTTGCTACCAACCCCATGGAACGCTTTGGCGGATGGCTGGTGCGGTTTTCCGGTATGGAAGTTCAGTTTATCAGCGATGCTCCCCGGGGCCAAAGAGTTCAGCAAGTTACCATTAACGGAACTCCGCTTCAAAAAGATAAAACCTATAGTCTGGCATCCTGTGTTCGCCCGGGTGATCCCAACCATGCCATTTGCCGGCTACACAAAGCAGAGAACATTGAAATAGAAGATTACACCCTGCACGAAGCACTGGAAGAATACTTAAGGAAACACTCACCTGTTCACCCAAAAATGGATGGCAGGGCAAAAGCAACGGACCTGGGGAAATATCCATTTACCACGGTTCCCGGAACCACTTATGAATTCAGATAAAACCAAACTTAAGCTGATTGGCAAGGAAAAGAACCATACCAACAGGCAGACTTTACTTTAAAACATCAGGAAAACATTACTTTTGAAGGGCACTTTCAAATTTCAAAAAAAAGAGAAACAATGAATTGGATCTTCCTGATAATTGCCGGATTCTTTGAGGTGGCTTTTGCGTTCTGCCTGGGCAAAGCAAAAGACGCTACGGGTTTGGAAATGAATCTGTGGTATGCCGGTTTTGTGGTTACACTCAGTATAAGTATGGGATTGTTGATAAAAGCCACCCAGTCGTTACCCATGGGCACTGCCTATGCAGTATGGACTGGAATTGGAGCGGTAGGAACTGTTGTAGTTGGCATCCTGATATTTAAAGAACCGGTAACATTTTTGAGATTATTTTTTCTTACCACATTAATTGGTTCTATAATTGGACTAAAAGCGGTTTCCTAAAACCCAACTCAGAGGGTAACGCAATAGATGAACAATAAACCCACCTCACATAAAACACAAGGGCCAATCACCTTTTCATCGGGTGATTGGCCCTAATTTTTTTCACAGACATGCAAACCTCAAAAATGGATAGGCCTACAAAAACAACTTGTTAAGAACATAAGGTTTGACCTCATTAACAGCTCCTTCGGCCATCAACATCCTTAAAATCGATGGTGAATTCCCGGTTATCGGCCAAAGTAATGAGGGCTCCCATTGTTGATAAGCTGCGTGTAACCTCAAAAATCTCAATATTCTTGATTGGTGACAATTCATCCTTTGTCCATTCGTTGTCATCCCTTTTATGCAACATTACGGTTATCAATAACTCAATTGGTGGATTTTTGTCCAGTCTCTTTTTCCGGGCAAAAACAACTGTGCTTTCGTCTTCTTCAGCATTGCGGTTGGTATGCACCATACTTTCCACCTGGTCCCAGCCATTGTAAGTAATTAATGCCACACTTCGCCCGGGGATAGTTGCCGTAATGACCTTTTTCCCATCCTCCTCAAACTGTTTCACCACAGCTTTTTTTCCGTTAACATGCGGCAAACCATAGTTGCCAAGTGTCAGCTCATATTCGAAAGCCAACCGCGTACGATCCACCCGGATAACACCACCCGGAATAGTTATTTCAGCCAGATCGATAATATACCCCACCCCGTTGTTGGGCGGTTTTCGCATAATTGCCTGACGGTATAACACTCCATCAACTACACCGTTGTACAACATACTCTGAGAAATGGTAAATTTTTGGTTTTTCAGGGCATCATTATCAACAGTTAACCCCGTGAGGTAAAAATTCACATCATCTCCCCTTACATCTCTGGGGTCGAGACTACGAAAACTATACTCCATGGAAGTTCCGCCATCCGGGTTGTGATCTTCCCATGGGAAATGCGTGTTATATGATAACTTGGAATAGTTGGGATCATCGTAATAGACCTTTCCGGGAATAATTTCAGATGTTCCTGTTTTACCATGGTTCACAAGCACCAGACCGGGATTATCCAACACGACCTTTTTAAATCCGTCTCCTAATGACTCCCAAAAACCATCATTTTCTTTAGCGGTCCAAAAGGGCGAATCTTCAGGCAGGGCCAGGCATATAAATGGAAGAAACATAAGGAAAGGACTCCCCGGACAACTGTAATTCTGAACCATATATTCGCGCCTGCCGTAGAACCCAAGACTGGGGATTTCGTTGTGATAAAAATCCTCACGGGTAACAAATTGCAATAAAGAGCCCGAACACAATCTTCTGGCCCAACCCGGATCCAAAAGATTCGGTTTTTTCAGCATAAAAGAAACAGGAAATGCGCCCGAAACCCATGTTCTGTAACAAATACTTCTCGACCACATGTTAATAAAGCCATCACGCCCAAAAAAACTGGGCAACGACTCCATCAATCGTTGGGCCGATCGTTCAATAATATCAGAAATCTCGGGGTAATACTCATCACCAAACGTTCTGTTCCAGATAGTGGTATAGACAATAAACAGGCTGATGGAATAGTAATTATAAGTTTGTTCGAGATACCATCCATTGCCCGAATGATAGGAAGCAACCCATAAAAGGTGGCTCTTTAATAATTCGTCATCTATTTCGTATCCGTACTTTTTCAAAAATGAAAGCGTAACGACATTAAAAATACGCCAGTTATTCTGAGTTGTACGGTGATGGCCCCATTTTGATATGGTTTCAACCATTTCATTTTTCTGCTCCTCTGTGTAGGTTGACATAACCGTATCAGGCATCAGTAGCAGGGTTTTAAACAACCCGCCAAACTCACAGGTAAACTGGTAATTCGAGTCGGGTAAATCCTCGGGCAGAGGCAATGAATTAGGATGACCGGGCGTAAATGCATTGTATATGTGCAGGCTATAATAATCCCTGAGATTAATCCCTTTAATGGTTGTTTCTGGATCGACATGAATCAAAGGCCCGGCCAGTGTAAAAGTCCTCTCCAAAGCCTCAAAATCGGCGGAGCGGTGGCGCCATTCCGGAGCATTGGGCTGAGGATAGGTTTTCCCCGGAACCGGAGGAAATGAAAGGTGCTGCTCAATAGAATCGATATGCGAAAAAGCCCTTTCTAAAAGGTATTTGGCACAATCGATATAATGTTGTCTGGTCATCCCGGTGCTGGGACTCAGTTCATAGTTCGGATTGATTACTTCGAATGCCTTTTTCACTGGATGGATGTTTTAGAGTTAAATCATAAACTGGATTATTGCTGATAAGTGATTTAGCAATAAGCTTTTTCGCTTTGTAGTTAAAGCTAACGAAAAATCAGAACATAACAGAATAACACCGGCACAATTCATATCTGAATTAACCGCAACACACAATCTCTCAAAACATTGCATTCTAACATCCGTAAAAAAAACTTAACCCAGAGGCCCAATGTTTTTGTTATTGGAGAGTTGCAATCAAATCTTACCACCTTACAAATTAGGTTATAATCAGGCATTTACAACCCCAAAAGGCTTAAGTTTATAGTCGCGTGTGTCTGTATAGAGATTGCTTCTCCCGATCTCGTGCCTCATCGGGATCGCAATGACGTACTTTTACTTTAATATGGAAGAGGTTGGCAGAGGGCAGGGCGGCGTTACCGCCCTGCCCTCTGCCAACCTCTTCTCCATCTACGGGGGACTCTGTCATTGCGAGGGCTTTGCCCGAAGCAATCTCTAATTGCGAACACACTTCTAGAGCCTCCCAAAATTTCGGCATAACGGAATATTGTATTTCTCTACCTTGCCAAAAAATTATTTCTCCGGCTTCACCACATAAGCTGCGATTAACAGATAAAACATTCCACCCAAAATAACCAACATCCCTCCTGTTTGTCCAATGGCATCGGAAGCCAGCCCCATTAAGGGAGGTAATACTGCTCCACCGGCAACACCCATAATCATCAAACCTGATATTTCATTTCCTCGTTGCGGCATTTTCTGCAAAGCCATTGAAAAAATAATGGAAAAAATATTAGCTATGGCAAACCCGATAACGGCTACCATAATCAATATCACAACGGTACTCTGACTAAACAGCATGAGTATCATGGCACCGATGGCAGAAATCATGCTTACCCTGAAAAAACCTGTGGACGATAACCTTGCCAGCAAAATGGCACCGGTTAATGCACCGGCTGTACGGGCAGCAAAGTAAAGGCTGGTACCAAGGCCGGCCTGCTCCAGCGGCAAACCGGCTCGTTCCATCAGAAATTTTGGGGTTGCGGTATTCATTCCAACATCTACCCCGACAACAAACAAAATGCCCAGGAAGAGTAACAAAATTGCTTTGTCCTTCAGCAGCCCAAAAGCATCTCCGAAAGAAGTGGTTTGTTCAACCCGCTCATCTACAGGAATGGGAATAAGCAACAACCAAAGCCCTGACAGCACTGTAAAACCTGCAAATACAGGAAATAACATCTTCCAATTTCCCAATGTGGCAGCCGCAAATCCGGCAATAATAGGGCCTAAAAAAGAAGCGATGGCTTTTATGAATTGCCCCAGTGTCAATCTGCTGGTCAATTGTTCCTTACTGACAACATTGGAAACAAGCGGATTTAGTGAAACCTGCAGGATGGTATTTCCGATGCCCAGTAATGCAAAAGCAACCAGTGTCATCGCATAACTGTAAGCGATCAAAGGCACCAGCATGGCAATAAAAGTAATGACCATACTAAGCAAAACGGTATTTTTCCGGCCTATTTTATTCATCAAGAGCCCCGTAGGAACCGAAAAAACGAAGAACCAGAGAAAAACCATCATCGGCAGTAAATTAGCTACCGAGTCGCTTAGGTTAAAATCCTTCTGAACATAACTGGTGGATATGCCAACCACATCGACAAATCCCATGACAAAGAAACCGAAAAGAACGGGAAGTACTTTAGATAGTGGAGCTTTTTGATTCATCATAGAAATAATTAATTAAGACTTGCTTCAGATTCGGCAACCGCAATTTTTGAGTCCGCCGTTCCATAATAAAGAAACCATTTTCCTTTGAAATGAGCCAGCCCTTCAACAAAAACTACATTATTTACCTGACCGGTAATTTCGAATGGCTGATCGGGGGAAATAAACCATTTATCGGTACGGTGCAACACTTTTGTTGGTTCGTCCCTGTCCATAATAATCTGACCGGCCGCATAGGTTCCATCGGCAAGGTTTTTATCTCCAAAAGAAGGACTGTTTTTGCTGTTGTAAATCAAAAGTATCCCCTGATTTGTTGTTACAGCCGGTGGTCCGGGCTCAACCAGCTCACTGTCGAACATTTCCCTGCGTGTGGAAAACACAATCCTGAACGGAACCGAATAGTTGCGCATGGTATCAAGCTCCATCTTTTCCGGGTCAGTCTCTATCAATGGTTGCCAATCGATAAGGTTGTATGAAGACGCCAGATATATGTTTGATTCTCCCCAATACATCCAGTATTTCCCGTCAATCTTTTCTGCAATCATCCGGCCATTCTCTTCACGGCAAACTATGGAACCCGCTTTCGACCACATTTCGACAAAATCGCCACCTTCGGCATTTTTGAATACGGACCCATGCTTTTTCCAGTTTCTTAAATCTGTTGATGTAGCCACAAAAAGACGGGCTTTATCGCCATCGTAGGCAGTATAGGTGAGAATATATCTTCCATTCTCATCCTCAACCAGGCGCGGGTCTTCACAGCCCCCTTCCCATTCGTACTCTTTGAACTCATCGTTTTCAGGATACAAAACAGGTTCCAGTCTTTTATGAAACTCGTACCCATCCAGACTGTAAGCCAACCCCAGCCGTGAGGTTCCATTGTATTTTCCAATACTGTCTTCGGCACGATACAATAAAAAGAGAGTATCACCCTTAACAGCGGTAGCAGGATTAAACACATCCTTTTCTTCCCAGTTAACCATTGCCTCGCGAACGGGACAGAAAAACTCCAGACTATCTGACGGGAGCAAACAGGGATTCACTTCTACATTCTTGGTGAACGGCACCAAAAACTTCGCTTCTTCCTGCTTTTTTGATGGCTGACAGGCAACCAAAAGGAGAAGGAGCCCTAAAATTGGATAACAAATTTTTTTCTTCATCATTTCTTTATTTTATTTTACTACTAATCGATAAAAATCTGAATTTGCTTCACTGCGCTCGTTATTACATTCAGACCTCTCCCAACCTCCATTTTTTCCGGAAAAATGGTGTCATTGCGAGTGAAACGAGGCAATCTATTCTAAAAACTAAAGATTACTCGGTTACTAGTGATTTTCTTTATAAATCATTAGTGATTTAAACATTCCTCAAAAAAGGAATTTCATCCTTTAAACCCTGATCCCAATTATGGTTTTGAAAAGTTTTGATTTTCTGAAACCGAATCATAATCCGGATCCATACCAGGCGTTCTCAAACCTGCCAGTTCATTGGCCTGAAGCATAAAAACATTCCAGCACAATCCACGTGTGGAGGGCCACCACTCCTGAAATGAGTCCCATTTTGTCGGGATAAATTCTTTACTGAACGGCCAATGAGGATTCAAATACATTTCGGCCCACACCCGGTTTTCCATGCGCTTTCTGGCCTTGGCCCAGCCATGTTTCAATCCGGTTACATAAGCACAATACTCCGCTCTGAACCAGCTACCACCATTATAATACCAACCATCGTTTTTGTCACCGCTGTAATTTGCTTCTCCAAAGTCGCCAAACGGCTGATAATCTGAAGAAAGAAAGGCATAACCCGGCTCTTCATCGGTTAATCTCAGAAGAATGGGGGCAGTAGTGCCCATTTCAGGATAGGGAGCATCAGAACTTTTGTTCAAAGCTGGAATCTGATCCAGATGGTTTTTTACCATTTCATCGGTGAGGATAGGTCTCTCAAACATCCATAATGAAAAGAATTCAGGCTCGAGATCGGTAACTGAAATGATTTCCGGATAATTTCGATCAAACAACAGATGCTTCCTATCTTCGTCATAAAAGTTTCTATATTCCTGCTCTGCTCTGCTGATATACTCCTCTGACACTTCAAACCCCAATTCACGGATGGTACGCAGCGCAATGGCAAGCATCCCCTGGTTTAATGCCAGTTGGCTGGTTTTTGGGGTATAGTCGATAATATCTATCTGCCCCAGCATAAAATGGGCTTCGCAAACGCCATCCCGGTCTGCATCAAACTCATTCAACACATAGTCAACTGCCCTGGAAATTTTTTCCTGAGGAAGTTCAACTCCAAAGCGCCTCTGATTCAGTAGTCCCCACATCAGCCACTGAATGGTTGCCTCATTGTCTTTGGCTTCGACAGAGCCCATCAATGGAGTAATGATTGTTCCAATACCGCCCTCAGGGGTTTGTGTTTTCCCCCACTGTTCCCAAATGGAAAGATTCAAATCGCGATTATAGGTGGCTACAATAGAAAAAAAAGCATCCCGGTTATACATATCCGGAGCATAATTCATGTTCGGCACATTCAGAGGATCAAAATTTTGAGTATCCATAATCCAGGTCAGCATATTCAAATTACCGTAAAGCATCTTCTCAAATGTTGAGCCCTGAAAACCCATCCCTTCTGAAAGGCGAGACTGGGCAGAGATCATAAATTGCTGATGCGACTCCCACGGTTCCACAAAAAGATAGGTGGTTTTCTCAACATTTTCACCCAAAGGCAAATAATTATATGGCTGACTGGCCGGCTGATGCTTGAATATTCGAAGGTTTCGTATCTCCATATCGCAATGTTTCCCGACCTGACTTCCAACAAACATCGAAACACTGTCCCCTTCAATGAAAGGAATCATAATACTGCCTTCAAATGTAGTCCAACTATCTTCAAATAGCGGAAAGGAGTCTATATACTTGATGCCATGCTCCAATTCAACCGTTTTATGTCCGTTTTTTATCCGGAAAAGTTTTAACGAAAGCGGTTGATTTCCTTTACATTCGAACAAAACCGTGTAAAAGTTCTGGTCGCTGAAAGGAGCAATAAACTCAAAACCAGCACGTCCCTCTTTCTCCCCCTTGATTTCAATAACATTTTCGTTTGTGCTTATGGCTGTCTCATTCACAGGAATCAGATTATCGAAAATATCAACAACACTATCAACTCCCGCGTCCAGGTTGTACAACTCACCAAATACCTGGCTTATTGATACAGGAATGGAATCTGCCTCATCCGGCTTAGAAACAGAAAATAAATTCGGATCCGGCAACAGGCGCATCCCCACAAAACCGCCTCCCCTTCCGGTAAACCGGCGTCGGGTGTTCCGGGTGTAATGATTCTTAAAGCCTGCATCGGTAAGAAAACCGACCACATCATTGTCGGGAGTGACAAATCCAACGGCAGGAAACATTTCATGCACAAAACCTCCCGGAAAGTCTTCGTGCTCAAAGGTCACGAACCGCTCAGGAGATTCAGCAGGCACTGAAGTCTGATTCATGATAAAATACATCCCCGGCATGGAAGGTTGAAACATTCTAACGGTTTTCTTAATTACATTTTCGTTGATTATCCGATAACGAACCTCAACCGACAAATTAGCATCCAATTCAGGTATATATGTTTTGCCTGTTAAGGTGACTGAATCTTTATTACCTGTCCACTGCTCCCCTTTCCAATTCAGAAGCCTCGTTTCCGCACTTAGATCGAGATTATTCAATTGAAGCGAAAACTCACCCTCGCGGGTTACGAGCAACTTTTCTCCTTTGTAAATATTCACATAATAGCCCCGGGTGTCATCTCCCATAGTTTTCAGAGAAAGTTTCTGAGCAAAACCGGTATTTATGTTAACGATTGCTGCCAGCAGTAATAGAATCCACTTTGCTGGTTGATAGTATTTTAATCTCATCATCCTTCAGTGTTAAAAGCTGGAAATATTTTTCCTTTTCAATCATTAGTGTCAAAAAAATTTCCAAAAGGGATGCTTTAAATACAGGAAGCATCCCTTCATTTTTTATGGCATTATTTTTTCATTCGGCATTGCTCCGGATATGAAAAAAAGGCTTTTAATACCCATCATTTTGCTCAATAGTGCCTCCCGATTTATCGATATCGCGCTGCGGAATGGGATAGAGATAGTGAATAGACTGGAATCCATATTCTCCTAATACCTCATCTGCAAGTCCCCAGCGTTTTAAGTCACGGAAACGATGAGATTCAAAAGCCAATTCCACACGGCGTTCATGAATCAGCCAATTCCTGATAATGGAAACATCGGTTTCATTCACGTCCCGATCGGGCAGCGTTCCGGCAGGTGGAAAAGTCCCTTCGGCTGTCATTGAATTTCGGGCTCTTTCCCGGATGCTGTTTATCAATCCAATGGCACCTTCTGTATCGCCGATGTTCAGAAGTGCTTCGGCTTTCCAAAGGAGAACATCGGCCCACCGAATATAGATTTTGTTGCTTGGCGAATCATCATCGCCTTTAAAATCTCCATTCAATGTCCCCAGAATCTTATTCACATTTTTGGATTCCATATTTACAGTGTAAAACAACCTTGGGTCATTTTCTTCGAACTCTTCCAGAAGATTCGTTTCAGGAGCCACAAATCCCCATCCCAGGAGGGCACAAAGTCCGTTTCCTCGCCGGGGGACCATGGTCGATTCATGATCATAGCAGAATATTACTTCATCCTCCAAAAATTCTCTTTCCACATCGAAACTATCAAAATAATTGTCATTCAGAGCATAGTACCCCATGGTTTCAATATCCTCCACCAGGTTTATTACCTCCTGCCAGTTTTCACTGAAAAGAGCGACTTTTGCCTGAAGCGCAACAACAGCACCAATGGAAGCTCTCCAATTCTCTTCAGCACTTGAGTACTTCGATTGGGGAAGCAAACTCCTGGCATTGCTTAAATCGGAATTGATCTGTTCCCAAACCTGTGCTTCAGGGGCTCTGACAGCCACTTCATAAGCTTCATTAAAAGAGGTCAGTGGCTTAAGAACAAGAGGAACACCTCCAAAATTAGTTGCCAAATCGAAATAATAAAAAGCCCGTAAGAAATACGCTTCGCCCAACAAACGGTCCTGAAGTGCCTGCTCGAAATTTAGCTTGCCCATCATCGCTTCGTTGGTCAGATAATCAATGGCCGTATTGGCTCTTGAAATACCTTCATAATCATAAGCCCATTGCCCGTTAAACCCTCCATTGGAAGCAATAAAACTAAAATTGTTAAGTTCATCCATCCAGGCCTGATCTCCATCAGGATTCCACTTCTTCTGCATATCATCTGATGCAATGTCCTGGAGAATAAAATCGTTGCGAGTAACGGTTCCGTCGTCCCACGACCATTCCCCAATAATATTAAGGGTACTGGAAAGCAGCTGATAAGAAGAGCTAACCGAATATTGCACAGTCGTTTTTGTGGGGTCTAAATCTACCTGTTCAGGCGTTAAAAGCCCGATGGGTTCCTCTGTCAGATAATCTTCGCAACCAGCGAAAAGTAAAAGGCCGACAGAAAACAGGAATATATTTCGAAATAACTTCATAATATCTTAATTTTTGAATGGTTAAAAAACAAGGTTTACACCCCCTATGAAAGAACGGGCCTGTGGATATGTTCCCATGTCGATCAAATCGGTTGATTCCGGATCCAATCCGGTATAATCGGTAATGGTGAAAACATTCTGAGCGGATAAATAAACACGCACATTTTCCAGTCCCATCATTTGGGGACCGGAGAATGAATAACCCAACTCAATGTTCTTCAACCGGAAAAAAGAAGCATCTTCCACAAAAACGCTGGAGACCTTACTGCTTCCGTTATCAGTAAAACTAACACGAGGAACGGAATTGGTTGAACCATCTCCATCCCATGAATTCAGGATATTGGTTGTGTAATTGAAAGGTCTGGTATCATAGTCAACAATTTTCTTGGAATCGTTGTAACGATCCACCTGACCAACCCCCTGAAAGAAAACGGAAAGGTCGAAACCTTTGTACGAGCCGGAAAGATTGATCCCATAAAGAAGGCCCGGGTTTGGATCACCTATAAAATCACGGTCATTGTCATCAATTCTTCCGTCATCGTTCCGGTCTTTAAACTTAATATCGCCCGGCACGGCAGTTGGATTACCGGTACCATAAAGATGCTCGTTGATTTCATTTTCGTTTTGATAAATTCCATCAAACACATAGCCATAGTACGCATTAAGTGGATGCCCCGGTTCGGTACGTGTTACCTGACCTACAATACTTGGAAGGTTGGAATGCAGTTTTTCAACCTGATTACTCACCAACGCCAGGTTCGCATTGATACTGTATTTAAAGTCATGCTCCCGGTTACGGAAAGTAACCCCAAACTCCCAACCTTTATTGCTGACTTCTCCGGCATTCACTATAGTTGGTTGAACATCGCCGACGATGCTTGGCAAACTGATGGGTAATAAAATATCGGTTGTATTTTTCTGGAAATAATCGACAATCAGATACACCTTGTTATTAAAGAGCCCGGCGTCTAAACCGTAGTTTTGCTGTGTGGTGGTCTCCCATTTCAGATCAGGGTTTCCATATCTGGAAATCAAATACTTATCCCCCTGCTTTTCAATCAAAGTGAGGTAGGCATAATTGTCAATCTCCTGATTTCCCAATCGCCCTAGACTAACACGAAATTTTAAATCCGATAACCAATCCAAAGGCTCCATGAAAGACTCTTCAGATATTTTCCAGCCTACGGAGACTGACGGGAAATACCCCCATTGATTACCTTCCGCAAACCGGGATGAAGCATCAGCCCTTACATTACCGGTCATCATGTATTTATTATCGAAAACATAAGTTGCAGAACCAAAATAAGACATCAGTGCCCATTCCGAACCACTTCCGCCATTCCACAAATCCTGCTCGGTACTTCCGAAATCTATGTACCTGAACTTCTCGGTATCGTATTCGTAACGTCTTCTGGAAGCACTTACTCCCGACTCATAATTGGTAATAAACTCACTTCCAACCAGAGCATTAATGGAATGCTTTTCAAATGTCCTTTGATAGTTCAGCGTATTGTTCCAGGTAAAAGTGAAGGATTGACTGCGATTTTCATCCAGGCCGTTGGGCCGGTTCTGCCTGCCAAGTCCCTGGTCGATTTCAGCACCACCACCATCATCATCTCCAAAATTGGGATAAAAGGCCTTATCATGCCGAAAGTTTAGATCTATACCCACATTGGTGCGAAATGTCAATTCATTTTCAGGAAGAAATGACACCTCACCAAAAAGATTTCCAAATGTCTTGAAATGAGAGCGCTCATCATCAGTAAAGTAGGCCAGCGCAATCGGGTTCTGGGTCCACTCATATTTGTCGCTCTCCCAACCTCCTTCATCCCGATTATTGTGAATATAAAAAGGCAAATCGGTAAAAGGATCCCTTTCGGAATACGTAGGATCATCAGCACTCTTATAAACAGAAAGAATCGGGGGACGCAACATTGCATGCCGGATAATACCCGGTGCATCACCTTTGGAGGATAATTTGTCCTGAGTAGAATAGGACAACTGCATGTTGGTGCCAATTTTAATCCTGTCGGTCAGATTGGTGTTAATATTGGCTCTGAAATTAAAGCGCTGATATTTATCGTTGTCATAAACCACAATACCATCCTGATCGTAATAACCCATCGAAAGCAGATACTGCATCTTTTCGGTACCTCCACTTGCTGTCATTTGCATATTTTGTGAATTCCCCGGTTCAAATAGTTCATTCAGCCAGTCGGTATCCGCAAAATCTGCTCTGCCTTTATCGGCGGTATAAGGGTTTGTTCCGGAGTAACCGGCATTATTCCAGGCCTTCTCCACCACATTCATGTATTGCTCTGAGTTGAGCATGTCGGGCAAATTGGTAGCATGTTGAATCCCCCTGAAATAATTAACTTCAAACTTCGTGTCCTGGGCGGATCCACTTTTCGTTGTAATTATAATGACTCCTGCAGATGCACGGGAACCGTAAATAGCTGCTGCAGATGCATCCTTGAGCACTGTCATAGATTGAATATCAGCAGGATTTAAGAAGGTAAGTTCCCGTGTAGGTACACCATCCACAACGTACAAAGGATTATTGTTACCAATAGTTCCTTCGCCACGAATACGAACATTAATCTCATCTCCTGGCGCACCGGTACTCTGGGTGACCTGCACGCCTGCTACCTGCCCCTGGAGGGCCTGTCCAACCTCTGCCACCCGTCTTTTCTCCATATCATCAACGTTTACCGGCGAAACAGCACCGGTAAGTGTTGATTTTTTCTGAGTGGAATAGCCCACCACTACAACTTCATCAAGCCCAACCATGTCCTCCAACAAGGCCACATCAATCTGAGTTCTGTCACCGATAATCACTTCCTGGGTTTTCATTCCAACAAAAGAGAACAATAAGGCTTCTGCATTTTCCGGAACTGTCAGGATATAATTTCCATCAATATCGGTGATGGAGCCCATTGTAGTACCTTTTACAGAAACCGTAACTCCGGGAATTGGTTCTCCCTGGGAGTCGGTGACTTTACCTGAAATGGTTTTCTGAGCCTGTTGCGAAACGGGAGAAGACTCCTCCCTGTTGGCGAGAATTATCTGATTATCTACCACTTTATAAGAGATATCACGCCCGGCAAACAGATGATCCAGAACATTGAAGATATTCTCACCGGTAAATTTCACCGATGTATTAAAATTCATATCAACCAGCTTCTCGTTAAAGAGAAAATAAAACCGGCTTTGGTTCTCAATCTCATCAAGGACTTTTTCCGCTTTAACATTTTCAAGGTCGATGGTGAGTTTTTGGATTTGCGCGTAGGAATCTGCTGCAAATATCTGCGAAATTCCAAGGAACATTAAAAATAATGTAATTCGCATGATACGAAAGGTTTTAGTGAAGACTCTTCGGTCCCACATTCCTGTCTTAGGAATTTTTTTCATAGCTTTGTAACGATTTTAAGTACAACATTGGGAATAGGGAAGTTGCAGCTTCCTTGTTCCCTTCTTTTTTTCGAAGACTATTCTTTTTTAAAACGTTTATCTAACTACTGTTAATAGTTAAAGGTGTTACCATACTCCTGATTTTATTGGTGACGTATAATCACTTTCTTTTTAGAAAAATTACCTGAACTGTCCTGCATATTATCCAGTATCTCATAATCAATAGGTGATGTCATTTTCAACAACCGGAGTACATCTTCAAGTCTCTCGTCTTCAAAAGTGGCTCTGAAAGTATATTCAGAAAGGGTGCTGTCTTTCACAACGACATCTGCATTGAACCAATGGGATAGTTCCCGGGCTAATTCCCTCATATCTTCCCCACGTAACATCAATTTTCCGTCAATCCATGCAGAATAACGTTTCGGATTTACACGTTGACGTATAAGTTTACGTTCATTAAAATTAAATACAAGTAATTCGCCGGGCACCATTTTAAAAGATTGCTCACAAGAGTCAGGTATCAATTCTACTTTCCCCTCTTCCAGGACAACTTCTACAGTTTCTTCATCAGGCCACATTTCTACATTGAAACGGGTTCCAAAAACTTTTACAGCTGCCTTATTTCCTTTAACAGTAAAAGGGTTTAGTGAGTCGCTTTTTACATCAAAAAATGCTTTTCCACAAACATTTACATTCCGCTGTTCAAAAGAAGCAGAGTAGCTTAATACGGAGCCTCCATTCAACCAAACTATGGTACCATCAGGCAGTTCAGTTTTAACCCTGGCTCCCATTGGTGCAACCACTTCTACTTTAGCGGTCTGAACCGATGGTTCATGACTGAAAAAGAACAATATAGCACTAATCGTAAAAAGTGGCAATAGTAAAACCGCTGCCACACGGGTGTACCAGCTCAGCATCCTTTTAAGCCTGCTTTTACGAGAAAAAGATTCTGATTGGGAATTAATCAGAAAGTGTAATTTATGAAGTAAAGGGGTCAGGTCCTTGCTACCAACTTCATTAGGGAGAATATCCCAATCTTCCTTCATTCGCCTCCTCAGACTAACTTCATTACTATCTCCCCTAAACAATTCAGCAAACTCTCTATCTAGGGGTCTGCTTTCTTTTCCTCTAAGGTGACTTTCAAATATTTGTTGTTGCTCCTGGTTCATTCGAAAAAATAAATATCCTTTAATAGTAATACCATGCAAAATGAAAAATCTCCCGAAAAAAATTACATTTTTTTTCACTACTGTCCGACTAAAATGAAACGGATTTAATAAAATCCTGTATTTATGTGCGTTATGAATACTTTACACTGCTCAGTGGTAGGTTCGCATCAAAGAAATTCCGTTAAGAAAATCAGATTGTTTTTTGTGAAGAAATCCGAATTGTTTAAGCGAATCGAGTTTTCGGATTTTAGAAAAACAATCTGATTTTTAGGAATTTCTTTGTGCGAC
>NZ_JADQBH010000320.1 GCF_016278715.1 Marinilabilia sp.
GGATCCGTCTAAGAACTTTCAAATTACTCCGAATGTTTTGGAAGTAATTTGAAAGCAACGCTTATTTTTATCGCATCAAGACGGGGTTTACCGAATGCTTACTGTAATTCTTATTTTATGGGCGAAGAGTAATAAAAGTTGGATGAGCGGACAAAAAGAAAGAATGAAACGAGTATGACAAAGATTTTCACAGATAAATATGTATTAGTTGTTGCATGCAAGCGCTATGCGGCCAGTGGATCTGCAAGGTTTTGTACGAATGAAACAATAAAAAATCCGGCAGGAGGTGGAGAGAAAGACATGCTCTACAATGCGTCTGCCGGAAATCTTGCATTACAAATAATCGGTTATGCTGAAATTAATCTTTGACTCTGCTGAATGCCAGTGACCTGACCATCCAGTCGGGCAATGGTTTTTGAGGGGCTCTTTTTTTCAGGTTGATGTAAAGTCCCAGTTTTTCGATGATAGGGAGCTTGTGGGTCTCTACGAATTCGATGGGGGTACCATCGGGATCTGAGATGTATGAAAAATGACCTGCGGCACTTCCCATATCAAAACTGTCGGCACTATTAACGGTGAAAGGAAACCCTCTGGCCTCACATTCCATTTGTAAAGCTTCCATTCCTTTAATATCGATACAGAGGTGAATAAATCCCAGTTCTCCCCAGATGCGGTTTTCGAAAATTTTTCGGGGACTGCGCTTCAGTGACTGCACCAGTTCAATTTGGGTAGGCCCGAGTAATTTGCTGAAAGGACCCGTGCGGCGCTCTTTATGCGCCAGCAGTACTCGTCTGTATTTCTCTTTTCCTCCGGGCAAGGGCTCAAAATCTTTAAAGACTCCTGATTTGTCAGCAATGACTTCATCGTATTGGAGAATTTCGGAATAGACCTCCATGGCCTTATCGATGTCTGATACGCCGATGACCGCGCCTGCAACTCCTCCGGTGAGTGATTTTTGTTTCATGAAGCAGCGGTCGTCTTCCAGCACTTCAAAGATATTGTTGTAGGGGTCTTTGAGGAAATAGTGTAACCGATTTTCCGGGTTGAGAATCGGCTCACTTAGGACTTTTATACCCATTGATTTGTGATTGTCGTAGGCTCTTAGTACGTTACGACTTTTCATTTTGGTGATAAAGATACCTGTGTCTCCCAGTTGAGCATCGAAAACCGGTGGTTTGGGTTCCATTTGGGTATGCTGCCATACTTCAAAGCCACCGCCCCCTTCCATATTCATGGCCAGTGCCGCATAGCGTTCACAATCTTTGTCATTGGTATAGTGGTGCATCAGCCTGGCTGTCGCCGTATCTTCAAAAACTTTGATGTCCATCCCAAATACACGGCGATACCATTTCCAGCCTTCCCGCGCATCTTTTAAGCCTACGCCGATTTGTTGAATTCCAACGATGTTTTTTTTCATATCTGTATATTTTTAATTTTTCACTTTGGTAACTAATCTGTGATACAAAGCCGGCAGCCACCTGCGGATATAAACCATGAGGATTTCCTTGTTTCCAATAAGGACTTCTTTACGTTGTTTTTTTATCGCACTGATGATTTTTTTTGCACATTTTTCCGGGGACATACCTCCGGCCTGACCGGCATCCATTATGTTGTATGGTGAGCCATCTGTTGTAATTGCATTCAGCGAAATATTGGTTTTAATCCGACCGGGGGAAACGATGGTTACCTTGATGTTTTCGTTTTTTAATTCTGCTCTGAGTGACTCGAAAAAACCCTGGACAGCATGCTTGGAAGCGGAATAGGTTGTGCGGAGGGGAAATCCGAATTTGCCGGAAATACTGCTTACAGCAATAATATTTCCCGAGTTCTGCTTAAGCATATAGGGCAGTATGCGTTTGGTGAGACTCACCGTACCAAAGAAATTGACTTCCATAATTCGGCGATCAATTTCTATGGGGGTTTCCATGGCGAGAGCACGCTGACTGACACCGGCATTGTTGATAAGGATATCAATGCTCCCCGTTTGCTTTATTACATTATCAACATGGTCATCAATATTTTCACTTTTAGATAAATCCAGGGGTTCTATGATGCAAAATGAGGTATATCTCCTGCAAGCTTTTTGGATTATTCCTAATTTCGCCTCATTACGGGCCGACAGGATTAGATGTGCCCCTTCATAGGCTAGTGCTATGGCAAGCGCTTGTCCTATGCCTGATGAGGCACCGGTTATCCATATTATTTTGTTTTTCAACTTTTTCATCCGTTCAGTTTTCCGTTAAAAAATGATTAAAAACTCATCTCAGCTCTTATGCGAATTCCATGTTTGTCGGTAAAATCACTATGGAGATAATGGGTTCCAACCAGATGAACATATTCCACCCTCAGAAATTTTAAAATATTGGTGAGTCCGACGCCAATCTCGGCGTATGGAACAGTATCCCCAGTGGAATATTGTGTAGGCAAGTCAAAGACTCCTTTGTAATTATCGGTCAGCGTGCCGTAGTGTCCTTTGAATGAGATTATTTCCCGGAGTTTTAAGTTCCTAATAAGGGGCACCCTGTTCAGCAGTATTCCGCCACCGTTGAAATGAAAATGTGTATTGGTATACAGATTATGAGCAAACGCGGCATGGTGCAACAGGCTAAACTGGTACTTCGCAAACCCCAGGGACATGGATCCTGCAGGTAGGTCGAGCAAATCGTAAGGTGCCTCCCCGGATAACCAGCCTCCGTTAAGCATATATTCCATGAATACCTGTCCCATATTTATTCGCCCCTTGATGGAGCCGTTCAGGTGAGAATACCAGCCCGAATTTTTCATCTTTTGACCGGGCAACAAGGTTTGACCGATGTCCCAGCTAAGATTGATGACTGGAATAGGATCGAGGTAATAAATCCGGTCAAAATAGAATTTGTCGTAGTGTTGTCCCGAAACAATTCTCAGATTCATCAGCAGCCCATAGTTTTCATAAGTATCAAATGTTGCAAAATCGCGTGAAAAGTTGATGTCAGGAGTTTGAGTGCTATGAAGATAATAGGGCGAAAACTCCAACTGATACTGCTCGTTTACATTGTATTCCACCCGCAGCTCCAGGCTTTTTTCTTCTTTAAGATAAGGGTCTTTTTCGGTGGATGTAAACGCTGCAATAAGGTTTCCGTTGCCTTTGGGATTTGGATTGTTTTTTACGAAGCGGTGGAATTTGTCATGTGAGACCAGCGAATAATCGTCGGAATAGTTGAGCCGGAAAATATATTTATCAGACTCCAATGGTTGAACAATGATATTACCGCCATATTTCAATTCCTTGCTTCTTGTTCCCATTCCCAGAAATCCTCCTACCGAAACGTGTTTTGACAACTGTTCGCTGGTTCGCAGAGGAATTGTAAAGCGATGTCCTTCAATGGCGTTGGTGCTGTAAATGGTAAACATGGGACCGATGTCAATTTTCCCGGCGTTGAGGTATCCCGTAAGGGCTAGTCCTCCAAGGGCATCCACTCCCTTTATCAGTTTCTGTTCTTTAAGTTTTTCCACGCGGTAGTAGTCAGCCTTTCTTGTTGAGCTTATTGCAAATTCTGGACTCTCGGACCAGGAGTTGTTCTTCGCGGACTTGAGGTCATCGGTGAGGGCATACTGGGTCAGTTTGTTGACAATCCAGTTGCCGGAGGAAATATCAACCACTGTCTCTGAGCTGTAAAGTGAATCTGTTTCATTATTTATTGCCAGTGACATATTGATACGCACATCTTGTTCACGGTAAAACCACTCACCCTCCGGTGTTTTTTGAAATAAAACGTGACCGCGGAACCCTTTTACAAAATTGAGGTTGGACTCTTTCGGAATATTTACTTCCATGCTTGTGAGGGCAAAACTCTTGTCTTCAATGGTGAAACTTCCGGAAAAGAGCTGATCCAGTCTGTTTTTTGGCGCAAAGGAAAAGTGGAAATATTTATCGTCATTTACTGTTGAGCTGTCATTGAGATAGAGGTTGTATCTTGACAAGGCATTTTCTGCCAGTGGTGAAAGGAAAGACCTGTTGAGGATATTGATGTATTCGTCATAGAAATCCAGGTTCACCACAACGTTGCGAAGGATGTAGGTTTCGATGGCCTGGTTTATTCTGGGAAAAATACCGTCTTTCTTATTATATACGGTTTGCGTGGAGTCACCGCTTACTATTTCCCCATTTTCGGCGAGATATACAGGTGTGAAACGGATATTTTTATCATCGCCGCTGATTGTAAGTTCTTTAAAGTTATCAATAAAACCGGTGATATTTGATGCGGTGTCAACAGCGATATAAACATTGGTGGTGGAGAGTGTTTTGTAGTTATCGGTGTTTTCGATTTGTTGTTGGTTGAATATTTTTTTCTTTTGAAATTGTTTGAATAGAACAACCGCCCGTTCAACTTCCGGTTTTACGGTAACCTCATCAAGGTATTGCATGTTTTGAGTCAGGTAAATTGTCAATCTATTGTCGGGGAATTCCCTGATGATTTTCTGCTCAGGATAATAACCGACCGACGAAAACAACAGGGTGTCCTGCTGAGGAGCAGGCAACGAAAAGGCCCCGTTGATATCGGCGGTGGTTCCCTGCAGCGTTCCTTTCACAGAGATATTTGCAAAAGGTACCGGTTCCCGGCTATCCTTGTCCAATACTACACCAGATAGTTGTTGGGCATTAAGTAATGCCCCAACAATCCAGAGTAGAACAGTAATACAAAATATTTTATTGTTCATTTCGATTATTGACTATTCTGCTCGTTTTTTATTAACCAGTAAAGACCTTTCACGCCAATTTTAATGTCGTCCAGTTTAAAGAGGACGAATATTTTTTCGATGTAAGCAAGGGTTCCCCAGCCAATGGCCAGATAATAAAACCAGGGCCAGAAGCCGAAAACAAACAGGACGAAAAAGAATATTCCCTGAAGATAGCCGGCAGAAACGGCAGAATAGAGGTGAAGCCCCGGAATTTTTCCGAATCGTAAAAAAGAGACGATGTAACTGAGAATAAAGACTCCAAGAAACAGATATAAGATCCAGCCGTGAGGTTCAATCACGTCCCATTTGAATATGAATAATCCTGTGAGGGCCATTGCGTAGGTAACAATATCGGCAAGGTTGTCGAGCGCTGCTCCAAAGTTGGTTTGAAGCTTAAATAAACGGGCAATATTTCCGTCAAGTATGTCGCTTATAAGGCTGATGCAAAGCAGTATGGTAAATATTTCTTCTTTGCCTGTAAGTGCCATATAAAGAATTACCGGAAATACCAGCAATCGGTACAAGCTGAGAAGGTTTGGAATATTCAATACTTTTTCTCCTTTGATGGTTAGTTGTTTCATTGTTTCGTTGTTTTTGTGTTTGTTACCTAACTAATCTTGTAATAAAATTTCGCGTTTTCCCGGGGTTTTTATTATCCCTCATTCGGGGACGTTCTTTATGGAATAAGCAAATACGCATTGTTTGTTTGAAAAAAGACCTTTTGACCTACTGGTTTTCCATGGGTATTTTTTCTCTGGTGCGATTATTCTTAAAGCTGTTTTCGATGAAATAGTCAAGCATCCGGTAAACGGTTGGTTCGTCCATGCAGTCGTCAGCAGGAGTCATTACTTCATCGCGTTGTGAGGTGTCAAACTGAATATCGATGTTGGTGTAGTTGCCGGTAAAGGACATGCCAACAGCCATTAATCTTTCAAGGGAGTTCATTTGTGAGTGTTCGAGTTCCGGAACCGGTACAATATCCAGAGGCATCAGTTTTTTCAGACTATTGATGATGTAGCTGTTTTTGACTGGTTCGTTTGCCACGAAATTCATTATTCGGGGAACACTTTGGTTATTAGTTGTTTGTAGAAGGTAGCCAACAGCTACATTGATGGGGATGAGATTTTGTGTACCAATGGGCGAAATTTTTGCTCTTACCTTGCTCTCTGGGTGTCGACGGGCCAGTTTATAGACTCTTTTTGAAAAATCAAAAATGCCGTAATCTGTTTTTGTAATACCTGTCCGGTTATCTCCTGCTACCTGAGACAAACGGACGACATGTCCATTGAGCCCGTTGTTGTCGATGTGTTGTTTTACTACGTTCTCGGCCATTCTTTTCGACCATTCGTAGTAATTACGAAAGGCAGAAATATCCTGATCGGGGTAGAATTTTTCTTCGAATATCTCTTTGGTTTTTCCGCATGAATAGGCCGTACCCACAAAGAAGAACCGGGAATCAGCCGATGCAAAAGCGGAAAACAGGTTGACCGAGTTCTCTACTCCTCCGACATTGACAGCAAGCAATTCATCTTTCGATTTTTGGTCGTATTTGAGGCTTGCCGCAAAATGAAAATAGTCCACATCAGTACTAAAGATTTCCTGAAGCAGATCACCTGTAAGGCCAAAGTTTTTTTCCAGCAGGGAATAATTCACTATTTCCAGGTTGTCTAGGGACGGATTGTCTCCGTTATTGATGTGGTTTAAAGCCTGTATGACACGATTTTCCGCCGAAGCACTTTCGTTTCCTCTGACAAGCGCAACGATTTCATAATTGTGTTTCAATAATTCGTTTATGAAGTTGGAAGCCACATATCCATTGGCTCCGTTAATAATTATTCTCTTCATGTCCTGTAAGTTTATGTGACCTGTTACAAAAAAGTCGTTAATACAATAATTATTGCCAACGGGATGGACAGGTTGTCTGAACCCCGCCAGCTAATAAGTTCACTCAAAGTGCCGGCAATGGCTACTAAGAATCCCAGCCATAATGTTTTAATGTCAAAAATATCCAGGTGTAGCCAGAGTGCAATCATTGCTATAATTAAGCTTGTAATGAAAAATGCCGTTGTTCCGAGCCAAGTCTTATTGAACTTGCGCTTGCCAAATTTTATTTGTCCGTTGTATTTTTTTATGTTGATACCAAGGATTGCTGCCATGGGGTCGCATATTGCCAGTATCAACATGGGCAGTATGAAAAGAAGTTTGTTTTCAAATAGGCATGAAATCAGAAAGGAGAGGTAAATGGACAAGGGCAAAAGATAACTGCCCATGGACTTCCTTTTGATATCGTGAATTGATTTGAGTTGTTTGCCGTGCTGGGTCACAGCCAGACCAAAGAAGAATAAGGAAGCCAGGACAAGAACATACCAATGCGACGGGAAGATATAAGGAAAGGGAATGGTGGCCAGTGTTGCTGCGAAATGAGCAAATTTGCGAGTTATTTCCCCTTTAATTTTCAGTCGTCGGTAGTTAATTTCATTAAAAGCTAATAAAACAACTATCCCAATTAAATAGACAAATGAAATTACGATAATATTATCCATGTCAACTTCTGTTTGAACTTCCTTATTAAATATTAAATAACCAGGCACAAAGACTTACCCAGGCTCCACCGGCAATGAGACTGTCGAACCTGTCTAATATGCCGCCATGCCCCGGAATAAGGTTGCTGAAATCCTTGGCAAGATATTTTCGTTTGTAGTAGGAGGCGCCCAAATCTCCGGCAAAGGCACTGGGAATAATTCCTGCAACAGTAATCAGTAATTCAAAAAGAGAGCCCGGAAAAAGATTACGAAGAAGAATGGCACTAAGGAGAGCAACTGCTGAGCCCCCTGCAAGGCCTCCCCATGTTTTATTAGGACTGATGTTTGGAAATATTTTTTCACGCCCCCATAGTTGTCCGGTTATCTGGCTGAAGCTGTCGAAAATAGAGAGTGTGAGAAAAGAGAAAAGAATCAGTTCTTTACTTAGTTTGCTGAAAGAAAAGAGACCGTATGACAAGACCATGAAAACCAGTAGTGAGCTGAGAAATACTCCCTTGTTCTTATAGCCTGTTGTTTGATGAAGAAAAAAGAGTTCCAGCATACCACCACCAATGATGATTACAGAGAGGTATTTGAAATAAACGGGGTTGATAACAATGGAGAAAAAAAGGATGTTGATGATGATGAAATAGACCCCGAATTTGGTGTAGCTTTTGCGAGCCACTTGTGGCGCTTTTTGTCTGTTGATGAAATAGAAACCCACTCCCCCTGCCAGAAAATAACTTAAGATGATGATGTATATCAGTTTTATCATTTCACTATCATTAAAATGCCGATGATGACCATAATGGCCGCATAGACATATTTTATTGAACTTTCAGAATTGTCGGTTTTTACTTTGGATAGTATTGTGGGACCCAGCAAAGCTCCCGGTGCCGAACCTGATGTGAGAAGAACTACCAGGGTAAGGTCTATTTGTCCCAGCAAGAGGTGTGCTCCCACACCAAAGGAAGTGTTTGCCAGCAAAACGAATAAGGACGTGCCAATAACCGTTTTAAGCGGAAGGTTACTGGAAAACAAACCCGCCAACACCGGGGCAGTGCCACTGGTCCCGAATGTGCCGGTAATGATACCCGCCAGAAAGCCGAATGCCGGTTTTTTAAAATTGTAAATTGTTCTTTTGTGTTTTTTCTTGAGTGGTGTTGTTTTATGAATTTTGTGTCGCGTTGTGTTCAAAATCATCGTTAAGGCGATGGCAACCGCATAGATGCCAAAAACAGTTTTAAGTAGTTCTGGTGTTAGGACGTTTGCAATGGCCGCTCCTGCAAATGCACCAATGATGCCGGTAAATGCGAATATTGAACCAGTTCGAATGTCCACATTTCCCCTTCTGTAGTGCATTGCTGCTCCCACAGCGCATATTGGCAGGGTTGCCACTAATGATGTAATCACGGCCGTTTGAACTGGTGCACCAATGACCAATGTCAGCAAGGGTAAAAAGAAAAAGCCGCCACCACCCCCCAGGATAGTTCCAAAAAGGCCGACTATTAGTCCTGTGAGTGGCAGGATATAGTATATCGGTTCTATGGATGAGGTGATTATCATTCTTCGGATTTAGATTTTGTTACTAAATCAAAATCGGATTTTTGGATTTGCTTCAAGGTTTTTAAGTCATTGATAGTCAGCACCGAGGCCTTGCCGCTGCTTGGATTGCTCACATTCACCTTGTGGGGAAAAATCAGTTCATTTCCTGTTGAATTAATGTGTCGATAATCTGTGAATTCGGTAATATCGGTGAGTTTGGCCCCGCTGTCGTAGGATTCAATACGGGACAAAAGTTCCCTGGAGACATCTACATAAGCAATCAGATATTCAGATTTATCAGGTAAGTGAAGTTTAATTTTTTTGTAATCGACTCCATTTATGGTTACCTGTTTTGATTCTAAAAGCTGGTAATTTGCAAAAGCAGAGGAACTGAAATGATTCATTGGAATTTCACTGTCAACCATTTTCAATCTGCGATTGTTGGCCCTGAACTTTCTGATTTTCCCCGTAGCGGGCAGAAATACTTCAATGATACCCTCTTTGTCGGAGTAGTCAGTCATTAAAATTCTGGTTCCAAGAAGGTCTTCAGGCGCAGTAATTTCTATCATTACCTTTTTTGTCTCGTCGAACTTGGCAAATGAGACGTTAAGTGTTCGTGATTTGTCGTTGCCGTTTCCGTCAAATGTTTCTAGTGTTATGGTCGCACGAACATCTTTTAAAACTAGTTTCTTTACTGCGATTTCGAAGGTCTCTTTAGCATTTTTCTGTTCCTTGTCCCCGGTATTGAACATCCCCAGCAGACAAAAAAGGAGTATGGTAATTTGCATAGTATATTTGTTTTATGTAAAATGCTGGTCCTGTTACATTTTGCTAATTCCAGGTTCCAGGAATTTAGGTTTTGTTAAGGTTACGATAGCAGGAACAAGCAATAGTGCACTCATCAGGCATGAAAAAATGGAGACGACCACCAAAAGTCCAAAAAATCTGAGAGGGGCAAAGCCTGAAAGAATCAGAACGGCAAAACCGATGATGACCGATAATGCGTTGAATATAATGCCCCTTCCGGTTGTAGTTAGTGTTGCCGAAACAGCGGATTTTGGATTATGGAGAATAGCGTATTCCGCTTTATACCTCCACAAAAAATGGATGGTGTAATCGATTCCCACTCCAATCATAATGGAAGAGAGAAGCGCTGTGACGATGTCCAGCGGAATCCCCGTGAAGCCCATCAGTCCGAAAAGAAACAGGGTGGCCACAAGTAGGGGGATACTCCCTTTTATTCCGGCAGCTATTGATTTGAAAATAAAAGATAAAAGGATGATGATGATAAAAAATGCCAGCACCAAAGAAGTTATTTGACCTTTAATGACCATGTCTGCAATTTGGATTTTTGATAATCCCGGCCCTGCAATTCCATTTAGCAGCGGGTCATCACCGGTAATATTTTTGAGCTCATGTAACAGCTCCTTTCCGGTTTGGTTGCTGCCATCCGTAAGACTTACCAGTATCCTGGCATTCTCATGATTAAAATCTATCAATTGGGATATCTGTTCATCAAATTCGGCCAATGAGGCGATTTCCAGATACTGTGCAGCTTCAGCCTGATTGCGTGGTAGTGAGCCATATCCTGCTTCGCCGGCTGAATAATAGCCTTTGCTCAGTTCTTTAAAAAGTGTGACGGGAGAAATGATGTTTCCTGCCTGAGGTAATTGTTCTATTTGTTCGGTATAGTGTTCCATTCGGCGAAGTACATCGGGTGCAAGAATGTTTCCGGAAAAAAGAATGGAAACATATTGGGAACCCCCAAATTTTTCATTGGTCAGGTCAATGCTTGTACGAACCTGCGAATCTTTGGCAAAATAGCCTTCGACATTGGTGTCCACTTTCAATAGAAAAATTCCTCCGATGCTGATAAGAGAAATCAGAAGGAAGGTAACGACTATAGTTTTTGGATAATGGTTGACCCACTTGGCGAAGAGTTCAAGGGTTTTGTTTAAAAACCCTTTGTTATCAGGGACGGTTAAATGATTCTTTTTTGGTTTCTTGTAAAATGCAAGAAGAGTCGGTATGAGAAAAAGACTTAAAATCAATGCGATACCAATGCCTGCCGAAGCCAGTACACCCAACTGAGCCGCAGGTGCCATTTGGTGTGATAACAGTCCCAGCATCCCGCCAATAGTAGTCAGGCCGGTAATGGTTATCGGTTGTTTGAGTTCCCGGTAGATGCTTTGGGAAATATGTTTATTGTTCTCATGTTTGTTTTCGCGGCATTTTTCCTGGTATAAGTTGATGAGATGGATGCCATAATCGTTGGCAATGGCAATGAGCATGATGGGCAAAAGCACTGAGACCAGGGAGATTTCCCAATCGAAGAGCGCCATGAGTCCGAATGAAAACACAATGGAGAGAATAACTACCAAAAAGGGCAAAAGCACGCCTTTCCACTCCCTGAAAAACAGAAAGAGCATCACTATCATAACCAGCAGTGCTGCCGGAAGCAATGTTACGAGGTCTCTTTTGATGTAAGATTTGACGGAAGTTCTGATGAAAGCCAAACCTCCAATATGGATTTCATCTTTGCCGGGAGTTTCTTTGATGACTTGTTTTATCTCCGATATAATAGTTTGGTCATCAATGTTATTCGACTTTGTAAGAACAATAGCTGATGCTGTAAAATCCCTACTCACAAGACGACTGGCCATGAGGTTGCCGGTAATCTTTTGTTTCAGGGAATCCAGAGCCGCCGGCTCATCGGGAATGTGAGGGATTAGTGGGACTATATCCGTGAAACCGTCCTCTTCCTGAAATTCAATTACATTGTGCAATGAAAAGGTGTGTTCTATTCCATTAATTTGTTGCAGCTTTCCAGCAAGAACGCCCGTTCTTTCATAGCTGTTGCGGTTAAGAATCCCATTTTTATTTTTTTGAATCAACAGGAGTTTCTCATTACTTCCGAAGATGCTGTCAAGTCTATTTAGAACGGTTTTGTTGCCGACATTTTCAGGGATGTAGATGTCAAATGAGGGGTTGATGCTTAGACGGGGGATTAGGAGAAGTGACAGGATTGTTAATATCCCTATCCCTGCAACTAAAAATATACGGTATATTGAATTTTGCATCCTCACAGTGTTCCTTTATCTGATTTTCGGGAAACAGAGTGCAAAGATAGAGGGCTGCAAAGAATTCAGGGGGATAAAGAGAATGAACCAGCAAAAAGAGAAATTAAAACTTCATTTTTGAAGGTTCATTCTTATGAGGTATAAGAATTATTGGTCTAACCAGCTTTTGACAAGAGATGCTTTTTCACGGCTTACGACTATACGTGTTGATGTTTCTAAACCTGAAATTAGCTTAACGATTAATTTGTTGTTGAAATAGTTTTCCAGCCTGTCGATGGCATTAATGTTAAGAATAAACTGCCTGTTAATGCGCATAAAATCATCCGGTTTCAACTCTTCTTCCAGCTCCGATAGGGTCCAGTCGATGATGTGTTCCCGATGTTCGAAGGTTACTGCCAGTGTCAGTTTTTCATCCACCATAAAAAAAGCTATCTCCTCCACAGGGATTTGTTTATAGGAATCGGCTTTGGCTATAAGGAATCGTTTTCTGAATTTGTTTTGTTGCCTGGTGACCTCCTCTGCCAACTGTGAATAATTAATATTGAAGGAAGATGATTTTATTTGTTTGTCGACAACTTTCTTAACTTTCTCCAACTTGGCAAAAACTTTCTTCAGGTCATTGGTTTTGATGGGTTTCAAAAGGTATGCAACACTGTTGATGTCGAAAGCCTCAATGGCATATTCATCGTAAGCAGTGGTAAAAACAATGGCTTTGTTGGAGACATCGGCCTGGTCGAAAATTGAAAAACAGATACCATCGGCCAGCTGGATATCCATGAAGATGAGTGCCGGTTCGGGATTGTTTTCAAGCCACTTAACCGTGTCGGCAACCGTTCTTAATTCGTCATCAATAATTAAGTTAGGTTGCAGGTTCTCTATTTGCTTCCTTAAAGCCGCGGATAACAGTGGCTCATCCTCAATAATTAGTACTTTATAGTTCATATTTGCTGCTTTTTTCAATTAATGGAATAGAAACCGTAAAAGTTTCCTCCGTATTTACGATATCAATTCCTTCTTTTATTCTCAGATACTTGTATCTTTTTTTTAGGTTTGAAAGCCCTGTGTTGGTTGAATAAGTAGAAGTTTTTGGCTGAAAATTATTAGACACGACCAAACGATTATTTTGGGTAAAGATATTCAGTGTCAATGGTTGGGCCTTAGTGGCCAGATTGTGTTTTATGGCATTTTCCACGAGGTATTGTAAACTTAGAGGAGGAAGGAGCTTATTCTTCTGGCTTTCATGAATTTCAATGTGATATATAAATCCGTCGACCAAGCGTTCTTTATGGAGGGTAATATATGCATTGATGAACTCTAGTTCGTCAATTAGAGGTGATAACCGCGTTTTGGAGTTTTTTAGAACATAGCGATAAACATCCGTGAAGTTTTCGATAAATTTAAGTGCTTTCTCCTGGTTGTCGGGGATGATGGCCATTAAGGTGCTTAGGTTGTTAAAAAGGAAATGGGGATTGAGTTGATCCTGAAGTGCATGGTAATCTAACCTGAGTTTCTCCTGGCGTAACTTTTCATTTTCCAGAATGAAATATTTTAGAGAATTATGGTAGTTACTGGCCACAAGTGCTGACACATAAATGCCGACAAACAAAACCAGAATTGTTATCCCAAGGGCAAAAGAATCCGGGTCTTTAAGATTCTCGTCCGGAATGAAAAAAGGCCGGAAAAATTTTGCGATAATCCCTGTTATCACCAGCCAAAAAGGAGCAAAGAGAAGGAGTGAGGCAACTCTTTTGGTAAGGGCCTCGTGCCAGGGGTATCTTTTTCCCACAAGGGAGTCGAAAACGAAAATCCCTTCACTAAGAAAAACAAATACGATAACAGCAAAAAAAACTCCTTTGATTTCTAAAGTGTTGATGGACGCATCTTTAATAACTAATGTAATTGTAAAGATGTATAGCAGAGATGTGATAATCTCTGCTATAATGCGTTTTAGGAGCCTGGTTTTAGGAGGTAATTGTATGTTGTTGGACCAGTGTTGATGTATAGGTTTAAATTTCCTCATAATCCTCCTGAGCTTATAGGCTGGTATTAAGTTGTCCGATAGTTTTGAGCCATGTTGTTTTTAGAATCTCATAGTCTGAGCGGGCTTTTACCAGGGATGCTTCAGTTCGCTGATAAGCTACCCGGGCATTTAGCAGGTCGGTAATAGTGTTCAATCCGGCATTGTAACTGATTTCCACCTCGGACAAGGTCTCTGAAGCTTCTTCCAGAGATTTATTAGCCAAACGAATTTTTTTCCGTCCCTCCTCCAGTTTAAGTTTGGCCTGACTTATTTCCAGACTGATTAATTCCCGGGTGTTTTCCAAGTCTAATATAGCCATTTGTTCATTTATTTCAGCTTGTTGCATTTTATGTTTTTTCTCACGCCAGTGAAAAATCGGAACCGATAGTTGGGCTGCTGCATTTATATTCCAGGATCCGGGTGCGATGTCGGGGGCTTCCAGGTAACCGTAACTCACTTGTGCGCCCAATTGCGGAAGATAGTCAGCTCTGGTTACTTTTTTCTCAAGATTCTTTATTTGTGCCTGATTTTCCAGAATATTTATTTCCGGCCGACTATCTACCCCACCAGATGTTTCGCTGGCATCAGGTGAAATTTTGCTTTCCTGGTTTGTATCAGGATTAGTGGTGGCTAACAACTCTTCATTAACAGGTCGTCCAATGATATGTGCCAGATTCATTTGCAATAAGCGAACCGCATTATTGACCTCGAGAGCGGTCATTTCTGCTTCATTCTTCCGAACGGTAACTTTCAGAAGCTCACTTTTTGGAGCGATTCCCAGGTCATAAGTGGCCTGAAGCTGTTCCTCAAGGGAGTCGAGTGCTTCAGTAAATCGCTTTACAACCTTCTGTTGTTCCTGCATAGCAAAAAGGTGCCAGTAAGCTTCATCTGTTTCCAGGATAATGTCCGCTTGTTGTTTCTCCCTGGCCTTTTCTGCCATTTGCACTCCTTTACTGGCCATTTTATTGGCCAACCGGATTTTTCCTCCTGCATAAATTGGCTGTTGAGCTGATATTTGCGCCTGATATAGTTGAAGGTTATCTTTCTCTATACCAAATTGTCTCAATTCCTCCAGGTCGGGAATGAAAATTGCATTGGCACTCCCATCAATGGCCGGGAGATAAGCTGTGGTTGCTTCTTTTTTTGCCGCCTCTGCTTTCTGAACCTGCAATAGTGAGGTTTGAACCTTTTTATTGTTGGAGAGCGCCTCTTCCCGGCACTCCTGCAGAGTGACAGGAGTTTGAGAGATAGCGGCAACCGGTAACAGGAAAATCAGAGCGATATATATTGTTTTTTTCAGCATCGTTTTAGTTTTATGGTAAATCATCGTGATGAGTAATGGCCCGGGTGTCCACCTTGTAAAAGACTGCGTACAGTACAGGCACAATAACCAGCGTTATGACGGTTCCAAAGAGCAGTCCGAACATGATTGATACAGCCATTCCCTGGAACATTTCATCGAATAAAAGAGGGAACATTCCCAGAATGGTGGTAAGGGAAGCCATCGTGACAGGGCGCACTCTCGATACGGTGGCTCCGAGGATGGCCTCCAGTTTTTCTTTACCACTATTGATGTCAATATTTATCTGGTCAAGTAGCACCACGGTGTTTTTAATCATCATTCCTATTAGTCCTAATCCACCAATGATGGCTACAAAACCAAAATTAAGCCTGGTAATGAGAAAACCGGCAATAATACCGATAAAGGCCAGCGGTACGATAAGGAATATAAGTGTGGGCTGCCTGAAATTGTTGAACAGGGCAATTGTGATAAGTACCATCAGCAAAAGTGCAAGCGGCAGGTTTTCCATTAGTGCCTGATTGGCTGTATTGCTATCCTTTAGCTCTCCATGCCATTCAAGCGTGTAACCTTCGGGTAGTTCCAGTGCTTCAATTTCAGGCCTGATTTTTTCCATTACCTCGGGGGTAGTTATGCCTCTCACCGGGTCGCATTGAGCTTTGATAGACCTGATTCCGTCATATCTGCTTATCAGGTAGTTTTGGCCATTCAGACTCATTGAATCTGTAATTTGGGCCAGAGGAACGCTACTTTCTGAATAGTTGCCCCATACGGGAACCGACCCTATATTTGCAGGATTATCTGCAAGAGAAGGCTCCAGCTTTAGCAACATGGGAAGTTGTGTGTTTTCTTCATAATATGCCCCAACCGTTATTCCTTCTGACGCAATAGCCAGAGCTGAGGCCATTGAGTTTCTTGTAATATTCAGCGGTCTGGCTTTTTCGGGGGCATAAACCGGAACCAGATTTTTAACTTTGTTGCCCCAGTTATCATTTACGAAAACCGCAGTGGGTTCATTGTTCATTATTTTCTTGGCTCTTTCTGCAAAATCCCGCAGAATTTCAGCGTCGGGACCTGAAAACATGGCCTGAATCTTATAGTCCCCTCCAATAGCCGAATACTGCCGGCAACGGATGGTTGAATTGGGGAATCTTTTTGAGAATTCTACTTCTATCCGGGGCATGATGGTCATTGCTTCCTCGAAAGTATTAGTTTCGACTATCAATTCACCATAGCCTGGATTATAGCTGTTCATGGGGCGTGCCAGGGTGTAACGTACAGGTGAACTACCCAACGCTGTGGTAACTTTTGTTACTTCTTCCCACAGAAGTAGATTTTCCTGGATGGATTCAAGGTCTTTTTCTACCTGGTAGATATCACTGCCGTCGGGTAAACTGAATTCAACCATAAACTGATTGTAGTTGGATACCGGGAAAAAATCCTTGTTGATAAAGCGAAATGCCCAAAAGGAGGTGACCAGGATTAATATTGTGGCGATGGATACCAGTGATTTGTGCCAAAGGGCAAAGCTGATGATTTTTTTGAAGTATCGGTAAAATCCACCAGAGTAAATTTCTTCTGTATCTTGTCCTTTCTTCTTCTTCTTCCTTTTTCCTTTTCTGTAAAACAAAGAAGCCATAAAAGGGGCCTGGATCATGGCTAGTATCCAACTCATAATAAGAGAAATTGTCAAAACAAAGAAGAGCGGTTTCATAAACTCTCCTGCCGCTGTTGTATTAAATGCCATTGGCATGAATGCCAGAATTGTAATGATGGTAGCACCCAGCAGAGGAAAGGCATTTTGTTTAGCGGCCATTACAAAAGCTTTGTGGCGCTTAACTCCTTTTTGCATATCAGCAAGTATCCCATCTACCACCACAATTGCATTATCGACCAGCATTCCCATGGCAATAATAATGGCAGCCAATGATACTTTATCAAGGGTCATATCCAGGAAATTCATGATGATAAAAGTGCTTAGGATGGTAAAAATCAAGCTGCTGGCGATGAGTAGCCCAGCCCGAAATCCCATTGCAATTAGTAGCACTATAATGACAATGACCACCGATTCAATCAAATTGATAGTGAAATCGCCTATAGAAGCTTGAACTTTGGATGGTTGGTCATAAATTTTATGGACTTCAATTCCGACCGGGATTTCTGGTTTTAGCTCCGCCAGACGTGAATCCACGCGTTCTCCAAGCTTGATAATATTGTCACCCGGTTCCATGGAGATAGCTAATCCCAGAGCAGACCTTGTATTATATGTTAATCCGCTTTGTTTTGGTCGGTAGAAACCTTTTGAAATATCAGCAACATCTCCAAGGCGGAAGCTTCTGCCATCAATTGTATAGATATTCAGGTTTTTAACTTCAGATAAAGAACGTAGTTTTGTACCAACATTAATACGCAACCGTTCGGTTCCCGATACAACGCTTCCGGCATCAACGACTTCGGCCTCGTCGTTGAGGGTTTGGGCGATTGACATAGGATTAATGCCGAGATGGGCAAATTCCTCCGCTGAGAATGATATGTTTATCACTTCATTTTGTTGCCCGATGACTTCAATTCGCTTAACCCCTTTTACTTGTAATAATTCCTGTCTTAGAAAATCTGTATAATCATCTAACTCCTCATAAGTATATCCGTCGCTGCTGACGGCCATGAAAATACCATATACATCGCCGAAATCGTCATTCACAATGGGCTTGCCGGCCCCTGCAGGCAATCCGGGACTTGCATCGTTTACTTTTCTTCTCAGGTGGTCCCATATCTGGGGGAGTTCCCCCGTGGTAACCTTTCCTTCCAGGTTGACCGTAATTTGTGACATCCCGGGGATGGAACGGGATTCTATGTAGTCAATATTTTCGAGTTTCTGGATGGCTTCTTCCATTAGCTTGGTGACCTCCAGATCCACTTCTTCGGCAGATGCCCCCGGATAAGGAGTAATGACCACTGCCGCTTTTACAGGTATCTCCGGGTCTTCGAGTTTGCTGAGGCTGGAGAAGGAGCCAATACCTCCAATTACCAGAACTGTGAAAAAGGTAATGAGCAGTGATTTTTTTTGTAATATTTTCTCTAACATCAGTAACTGAATTAAAGTGAAGAATTTTGAGAAAGTAGTTTCACTTGTTGTCCTTCCATAAGTGAGTGAACTCCCGCGACAACGATCATTTCGTTTTCATGTATCCCCTGGAGGATTTGAACCCAACCATTTTCAATAATTTCTCCTGTGCCAACGGCTCGTTTAGACACTTTACTGTCCTGTTGATTGTAAACCCACACATTTGCCTGGTCCCCACTATAAAACAATGCTTCGGCGGGGACAGAAATGCTTGTCGCCTGTTCGGGATTGGCATTGCTAATAATGGCCTTTGCAGTCATTCCGGGTTTGATGGTTCGGGGGTCGGGATTTTGCATTTTTAATCGCACGTTAAACAAGCGGTCGTCTCCTGCTTTATGAGCCACTGATTTTATGGTTGCAGGATAACGTTTGTTGATTTGTTGATTGATGGAAACTTTTGCCTCCTGACCTTCGCTTAGTTGATTGACAATTGTTTCGGGAACCGAAAAATTCACCTCCAGCGTGTTGGTGTCAATGATGATTAAAGCGGGTTCTCCCGGTGCCACGGGCTCGTGGTTTTCAATGAGTTTTTGGTATATGTAACCTGAGAAGGGTGCTTTCAGTTCCGTGTCAACGAGTCCATTATTGGCACTTTCCCAGTTGCTTTTGGCGGCAAGGTAGCCGGCTTCCAGTTTGTCGAGGGAGTTCCTGGGGAATTTTCCCTGTTCGAAGAGTTGAGAATACCTTTCAAACTCACTTTTTGCCTGCTTATACTGAGCATCTGCGGCAAGTAGGCTGGTTTTAAAGTCACGTTGGTCTAACCTTGCCAAAACTTGACCCTCCTTTACATAATCACCCTCCGAATAAAATATTTTCTCAACCTGACCTCCTACTCTGAAAGCAACGGAGGACTGGTGATTTTCTTCAATAGTGGCATTAAAAGACTTTTCACCAAGGGAGGACGGGTTCGTAACTTTGGCCACTTTTACATATCTCAATTCCTTTTTGTGTTCCTGAGGATTTCCGGAACATCCGGCAATCAGGAGGATAAGACCGATTAAGGTCACAGGTAATAATGTTTTCATTTTTGGTATAATTTCTACGTTGTCGTTTTCTTGTTTTCGGCAAAAATAAAAACTAAAAAAGGAGAAGTGGTTTTTAATATGTGGAAAGGGAAAATATGGGGAGTGAAGGTGTAGTATGAGTAGTTAAATTGTAAACTTACATCTGCCAATGTGGAAAATAAAAATGGTCCGCTGGAGTACCTACCCCTCGGATAATAGATATCTTTTATTTCATCAGCAGAGAGGTTGGTTGTGAAGTTTTCGTATCCGACAAAATGATTTCGGCCATTATGTTACATTCCTTTCTTTTTTGTCCCAATCATTATTGCTACTTTTGAGAGGCAGAAACAAAAAAATCACCCATGTTTATTATAGGCATTTCAGGCACATTCATTCCATACCTTTTATTTGTGGGATTTTTGGTGGTATTTTCCATTCGAATTTCTGCTTTTCCTTCCGAGGGAGTGGGTGATGTTGATGGAATCGCCTCCAGGGAGATTTCTTCTGTTGAGTTTACCTCATCGCCAACTCCGGCATCCACCTTTTATTTTTGTGAGAATTGTTTTCAGGAAGAACCGCAAACAATCTCAGGGATAAACAAGCAATCAGGACTTTGGGAAGAGATGCAGGTTCCTTTTGATTTTGTTGATGCCCGGCGTCGATTATCCGGAGTTTCTTTTCTGTTTTCTTCCGTTGAGATGCTTTGTTTTAGCGGACTCTCCCCGCCAGATTTGACGAGGTTAGAAAACTACTGCCTGTAGCCTGATTTATTCAAAAATTTATCTATTACGATTACCAATGAATATTTCAGGATAGACACTTTTTCATTTCAGGACTATTCAATTTCATTTCACCGATCGTCATTATGATTGGATTAATCGGTTTAAGCCATAAAACAGCGCCGCTCCCAATAAGAGAGGATTTTGCTTTTGACAGTAATAAGATCAACATCATATCACAGAGCATCATGCAATCGAGTGAGGTTGATGGAGTAATTATTGTTGCCACATGCAATCGCACAGAAATTTATTTTACCACTCCATCGGGTTGCATTAAGGGCGCAGTCAGACATATAAAAACCTGTCTCAACGGTTTTGTAAAAGCAGATATTACCGGTAAAGAACATTTTTATCATTTTTTTGATAAAGAGGCTGTACATCATCTTTTTCGTTTGATTTCGGGTTTAGAATCAATGGTATTTGGTGAGTATCAAATAGTTTCGCAAATAAAAAATGCACTGAGCACAGCCCGGGCCAATCAATCCTGCGGCACTATACTTTCAAGGCTTTTTACCAAGGCATTGGAAGTAAGTAAACAGGTTCGAACCAAAACCGGAATCAATCAGGGTGCTTTTTCTGTAAGCTATGCAGCTGTCGAAAAGTGCAGGGAACATTTTTCCGATCTTTCCGATCGCAGGATATTGTTGCTGGGTGCGGGAGAAACCGGAGAACTGGTCGTTAAGAATCTGTATAAAAGAGGAAGTCGAAATATTACTATTGTCAATCGGACTTTTTCAAAAGCCGAAGAACTGGCCCTACGGTATAACGGCCAACCTTTGCCTATAGAAGAACTCTTTACTGCCCTGAAAAACTGTGAGATATTAATTGCTTCCACCAGTATGGAGCATATAATTAAGGCATCAATGGCTGAATCGTTCTCCCCGGGACATAAAATTATGATGATAGATTTGGGCGTTCCGAGGAATATTGAACCCTCGCTGGGAGAACTGCCAAATGTAAAGTTGTTTAATATAGACGACCTGCAAAAGGTGGTTCTTCATAACGAAGAGAAAAAGAAGAGTTTTTTTGAAACAGCCAATAAAATTATATTAATTAAAGTTGGGGAGTTTGATGAGTGGCTGGGAAGCCGCAAATTATCCCCGGCTATTCAAAACATGATTTCTTCGGTTCAGGAAGTTAATATGGCGGCGGTTGAAACGTATGGAACTTCACTTTCGGTTGAGGAAAAGGACTTATTGAGGTCATACAGTCGGCATCTATCAGATAAAATGATAAACCGACTGGTGAAAAATCTTAAGATTACCACCGGGAATGGCCGCAAGGATGAAATAATTAAAGCGATTCATCAACTCTTTGAATAATGGTTCGGGTATGCGTAAACATGTTGTAAATATAGGAACCAGAAGCAGTCGGTTGGCTTTGTGGCAGGCCAGGGAAGTACAATTTGCGCTGGAGCGAAATTATCCCGGTTTAAAAGTTAACATTGTTACCCGTCAGACATTAGGTGATAAAGTGTTGGACAAGGCTTTGTCCAGGATAGGAGATAAGGGTCTTTTTACTAAGGAAATAGAAGCTGGTCTTGAAGACGGGAGCCTGGATGTGGCAGTTCACAGCCTGAAGGATTTGCCCACAACTTTACCCAAGGGATTGATATTGGGGGGCGTGTTGCCCAGGGGAGAAGTAAGGGATGTATTTATTTCGAGAGACGGTCGGAAACTGAATGAGTTTGTACAAAACGACCGGATAGGTACTTCCAGCCTTCGACGTCAGGCCCAGATTTTGCATTTCAACCCGGAACTGAATATTGTTGATATCAGGGGGAATGTGGAATCCCGTCTCCGAAAAATGGAAGAAGGACACTGTGAAGGTGTGGTACTTGCGGGAGCGGGCGTTCTTCGACTGGGGTTAGAAGACCGGATTACAGAATATCTGAGTCCGGAGATTATGCTTCCGGCGGTTAGCCAGGGAGCCGTTGCAATGCAAATTCGGGATCAGGATTCAGAAATGTCAGAATTGATACAATCTGTTACTGATCCAATGGATATGCAGGCTGTCAGTGTCGAACGAATGTTTCTGAAAACTGTTGAAGGCGGATGTCAGGTACCCGTAGCCTGCTACACAGAGAGGAGCATAGATGAATTTAAAATTACAGGCCTGATTGCTTCCGTGGATGGTCGGATATTGCTGCGAAGGAGTGCTTCCTGCGAGCCAGCGATGGCCATTAAAGAAGCGGAAGATTTGGCCGGGACCCTGCTTGAGATGGGGGGACGTGATATTCTGAAAGCCATCCGGTAATTAGAAAAACAGCCTGTCGGGAATGTTTTTTATTAAAACAATGCATTGGAATGATAAAGCCGAGGGTAATAACCACCTGGCCGGAGCAAACCTCCGGTGTTTTCACTTCTTTACTGAGAAGTAAAGGTGTTGAGGTGCGCTCTATGCCTTTGACCGATATTGTAGAAAGCCCCTATGTGTTTGAACAACCCATAGAAAAATATGATTGGATTGTATTTACCAGCAAAAACGGAGTGAAGTACTTTTGGCAGAATCAGACCAAACATAAGCGAAATAAAATTGCTGTGATAGGGGCCGGAACCGCCAGTGCATTTGAGGGATTGCCTTTTAAGCCTGATTTTGCAGGCAGCGGGCAATCCGGACAACAATTTGCTAATGAACTGAAAGCAGTTCTCAAACCAGGTCAAAACCTTTTGCTTGTCCTGGGAAACAGAGCTCCGGGAGTATTAGAGGATGCTTTTAAAGAAGATTTTTTTGTTGAAAGAATTAATGTTTACGCAACTGTAAAGATTCCCGAGGTTGACCGGGAGGTTCTGACTTTGGTGGAAGAAAATGCTTATGATGTCATTGTGGTCAGCAGTCCTTCGGCAGTTCAGCATTTATCGGAACTGACGGAAAAACGACAACCTACCGATATAAGGATGGTGAGCATAGGGCAGACTACAACAGGAGCAGCCCTTGAATCAGGGTTTTCGCCCCTGGCAACCGCCGACCCACCCGGTTATGATAATCTTGCGAGGTGCGTACTTCAGCAACTTGGAATAATATAGAATAGTTGTTCCGGGATATTGTTTTGTTTTAAAGTCTGTAGGGGAGGTTGTTATATCCCCGGGTGGTTTTCTTACAGACACTAATTATTCATCAGTCTGAAAAAAAAACGGCCGCATTGATGAGTTGATTCAAAATAATTAAAAATCAGAAAATTGTGGCTGTTGGTTTTTGTCACCATTTATTGCCAGCAGTTTGCAAAAGTTTAACGGAGTATTGTAATCAGTAAAAAATAAAAATTAATTATGAGTTTTCCAGTTACCCGCCTCAGGCGATTAAGAAAATCCGCGGCCATTCGGTCAATGGTTCGGGAAACCGAGGTTACTGCCGATGATTTAATAATGCCATATTTTGTTTGCCCCGGAGAAGGGGTGCGCAACCCGATTCGCTCCATGCCGGGGAATTTTCAGCTATCCGTGGATCAGTTGGTTCAGGAGGTGAAAGAATTATACCAAACAGGCATTGAAAAGATT
>NZ_JADQBH010000236.1 GCF_016278715.1 Marinilabilia sp.
CGCAGAAGAGTGGAAAACATTGAGCGAAAAAAAGCAGCAGGAAACGTTACTTAATTACCGCATCGCTTATCTGGCCGACACCTTGGTGAACTGGTGCCCTGCGTTGGGAACCGTCCTGGCCAATGATGAAGTTAAAGAAGGTGTTTCATTACGTGGTGGGCATCCCGTTGAGCAAAAAGTGATGCGCCAGTGGGCACTTCGCGTATCTGCTTATGCGGAACGCTTGTTAAAAGGACTGGACAACATCGACTGGACAGAATCACTCAAAGAAATTCAGAAAAACTGGATTGGCCGTTCGGAAGGTGCTGAAATGGTCTTCCCTGTAAAAGATTCTAATGTTACAATGAAGATATTCACCACCCGTGCTGACACAGTTTTCGGAGTCACTTTTATGGTGCTGGCGCCCGAAAGCGAGTTGGTTGAACAGGTGGTTACCCCCGAACAAAAAGAAGAAGTAGCCAGGTATATTACTGAAGCCAAAAAGCGCACCGAGCGGGAGCGAATGTCAGAAGTAAAAAAGATGACCGGTGCTTTTACCGGCGCTTATGCCATCAATCCATTAACTAAGGAAGAAGTTCCTGTATGGGTCAGCGATTACGTATTGGCAGGATACGGAACCGGAGCCATTATGGCTGTACCGGCTCACGACAGCCGCGACTTTGCCTTTGCACGCACGTTCGACCTGCCTGTAGTTCAGGTAGTGGTTCCGCATGGCGAAGAACCTGCTGACACCAGCAAATGGAACGATTCCATCGATTCAAAAGAAGGTTACCTGATCAACTCAGGATTCATTAACGGCCTCAACGTACCCGAAGCCATCGAAAAAACCAAAGTATATACAAAAGAAAAGGGCATTGGCGAAGTTAAAGTCAACTACCGTTTGCGCGATGCCATATTTAGCCGTCAGCGCTATTGGGGCGAACCCTTTCCTGTATATTACAAAGACGGTATGCCCTACACGCTTGACGAGTCGAAGTTGCCGCTGGAGTTGCCCGATGTAGATAAATATCTTCCCACAGAGCAGGGAGAGCCTCCTTTGGGCCGGGCCAAAAACTGGAAAACTAAAGAAGGTTATCCGCTTGAACTGAATACCATGCCCGGATTTGCAGGCTCATCAGCTTATTATTTGCGCTATATGGATCCGCAAAACACCAAAATGCTTGTCAGTCCCGAGGCAAACAACTACTGGCAGGATGTGGATCTGTACATCGGAGGAACTGAACATGCAACAGGTCACCTCATTTACAGCCGGTTCTGGAATAAATTCCTGTTCGATCTGGGAGAAATTTGCAAAGATGAACCTTTCCGCAAACTGGTGAACCAGGGTATGATTCAGGGACGTTCCAACTTTGTTTACAGAATCAAGGGAAGCAACAAGTTTGTTTCGTACAACCTTATAAAAGATTACGATGTTACGCCAATTCATGTCGATGTGAACATTGTTCAGAATGATACTCTGGATATTGAAGCTTTCAAAAACTGGAACCCTGAATACAAAAATGCCGAATTTATCCTTGAAGAGGGCGAAAAGTATGTGTGTGGATGGGCAGTGGAGAAGATGTCGAAATCGATGTTTAATGTGGTCAACCCCGACGACATCATTGAGCATTACGGCGCCGACACACTTCGTCTGTACGAAATGTTTCTGGGCCCACTGGAGCAGTCCAAACCCTGGGACACCAACGGAATTGACGGAGTTCACAAATTTCTCAGAAAAATCTGGCGTTTGTTCACGGACCGGGATGGGAACCTTGCAGTAACTAACGAAGAGCCATCCAAAGACGAATTAAAAGCACTGCATCGCACCATTGTTAAGATTTCGGATGACATCGAACGTTTCTCGTTCAATACCTGTGTGAGTGCATTCATGATTTGCGTCAATGACCTAAGCGACCTTAAATGCCATAAAAAAGCTATTTTGGAACCCTTGTCGGTGTTATTGACACCCTTTGCACCCCACATGGCTGAAGAGTTATGGCACCTGATGGGGCACACCACCTCTATTGTTGATGCCCAATGGCCCAAAGCTGAAGAAAAGTTTCTCAAGGATGACAGCGTGATTTATCCGGTGTCATTCAACGGAAAAATGCGTTTCAAACTTGAGATGTCGGCAGACGCCACTAAGGAAGAAATTGAAAAAACTGCCCTGGCTCACGAGATAGCAGCGAAATGGACTGAGGGAAAAACCGTTCGCAAAGTAATTGTTGTCCCCGGAAAAATAATTAATATTGTTGTAGGATAAGAAAAGAACTGTTTTCTTATCATTTAAAATCACAAGAGTTTAATTCGTCCCCGTGGAGGCAAACCTGAATAACCCGGGGTAAACAGGGCAAATGAATTGGTTCCCGAAGGGAGGCCAGCTGTTAAGTATTTGATTTTTATTTGTTATGAAAATTTCTCATCCAACAGGGAAACGAACGAAGCAAACTCTTCAATACTTAAATTATTAACCCGCCAATAATAATTTCCTAAACCATAAAAAGTTGCTCCGGGCAAGGAAGCCCTTTTCCGGAAGCATTCTTTTTTAATTGTAATATGAAGCGAGACTACCTCTGGAGAGAAATAAAATCCTATTTAATAATCACCGCCGGGCTGGCAATGGGGGCCATTGGGTGGACCGGTTTTATCATCCCCAGCGAAATTGTGGGAGGAGGACTGACAGGTATCTCAAGTATCCTGTTCTTCCTATTCGACATTGATGTGGGAATGAGCAGTCTGATAATCAACGTTGGCTTATTGTTGCTGGCCATAAAAACCATCGGAGCCTCCTTTGGAATAAAGTCTGTTTACAGTGTCGTAGTCTTTGCAGGGTTTCTTTCATTTTTCAGCAACGTGTTTACCGAACCACTGGTATCTGAACGGATGATGGCAGCAGTTTCGGGCGGCATCATGAGTGGAATCGGCGGCGGATTAATATTTTCTAACGGCGGAAGTGCAGGAGGAACCGACATCATCGCCCGAATCATCAATAAATACAACAATATCAGCATGGGCCGGTTGTTGTTGTCCATGGATGCCATAATTATTTTATCAGCCTATCCCATTTTTGGCTCCATCGAAACAATGGTTTATGGTTTTATGACAATGGCCGTTATAGCCTACACGGTGGATTTGGTGATATCGGGTAATACACAAACAGTTCAGTTCTTTATTTTTTCCAGAAAACACAAAGAATTAGCAGAGCAAATTATCTATACGGGAAAGAAAGGATTGACCATTATTCCTGCAGTTGGCGGTTACACGGGTGAAGAGATAAAAGTACTGATGGTTTTTGCCCGCAAAAAGGAATCCTCCATCCTGTTTCGCATTATCAAAAGTGTGGATCCCGAGGCTTTTATAACCATGGGTAATGTGATGGGGATTTTTGGAGAGGGATACGACCGATTAAAAATCAGAGAAAAAAGAAAGAAACCAATCAGTGAAATTGAAGCAGAGTTGTAATAACCCTTCTTTCAGGCTATCATAGTCTGTCAGAAAAACCCTGAAGCAGAGATAATGCGCCACAAAAACTTTATTATGAGCAAGTTGCAATACGACCGCCCGGTTTTGGAATGAATTAATCATCACTTATTTGTAAAAACCTAACGGAATTTTGAGCATGTGTAGCATAAGAAAATGGCATTGTAGCAAAGCTGACCTGGATTTATAAGACCAGTGAAACTTTTTGGTTATCGACTCTCTCTGGTGTCGGTTTTTGAGAACAGGATTGCTTCACTGCCTTGCCAATGCCGGGTCTTTACACACTTAATAAAACTTTCATTAAAAAGAAACGTTTAACAACTTATCAGGCACAATTTTTGGATCTTGACAGTCGGAATTAAAGGAAGTAGATTGCTTCCCTGAATGGTTTCGGATGCATCCACACCAACTGCAACACCAGCAATAAAAATGAAGTAATCTAAACCTGACTACATTAACTTCCCGGTTAACAGGGTTAAAAAATTTATTCTTCAATGCAAAAAAAATACATCGTCGGAATTATTATTCTTGTCCTCCTGACATTCTCAACACTATGGTGCTATCGCCATTTCAGTGGCCTGCAGACTCCGGATCCATCGGGTTTGCCCGACAGCCTGGACATGGTAGTTATGCCACCGCCCTCTCCTCCTGAAACCCTTTATGGAATCGAAAAGGATTCTTTCATCATAGAATCAGGACACATACAATATGCTCAAAATCTGGCATCTCTCCTTTCTTCCTACGATGTAGAATATTCAATCATCCACAATCTGGCCATTGCATCGAAAGAAATATTTGATGTCAGAAGAATGAAAACAGGAAATAAATACACCGTTTTCTCTACAAAACAGGACTCCATTAAGACCCCGGAGTGGTTCGTTTATGAAATTGACCCCATCGAGTATCTGGTGATGTCGCTAAAGGGGGATACTCTGGTTTACAGGGACGAGAAAGAGGTCATTTCGAAAAGAAAAACCACAACCGGGGTCATCGAATCGTCTTTATGGAATACCATCAACGATAATAATCTCAACCCCAACTTGGCATTTGACCTCTCAGATATTTTTGCCTGGACAGTGGATTTTTTCGGCATTGAGAAAGGCGATCACTTCACAGTCATTTATGATGAAGAATACGTAGACAGTGTTTCCATCGGAATCGGAGAAGTTCACGCAGCCTATTTCAATCATCGAAAAGAACCTTACTACGCCTTCCGCTATGAGCAAGACAGCATTATGAGTTTTTTCGATGAAGAAGGTGCCAGTTTACGAAAAGCCTTTTTAAAAGCCCCGCTTAAGTTTTCCAGAATAAGCAGCCGTTTTAGCAACAGCAGGCTGCATCCGGTATTGAAAATTCGCCGTCCCCACCGTGGAATAGACTATGCAGCACCAACAGGAACGCCCGTTTATGCACTGGGAGATGGCCGGATAACCCACAGAAAATGGGACACCAAAGGAGGTGGCAATTACATCAAAATTAAACACAACAGCATCTATACTACTGTTTACATGCACCTTTCAGGCTTTGCAAAAGGCATCAAAAAAGGAATATTAGTGACCCAGGGCCAGCTAATTGGCTATGTGGGAAGAACCGGACTGGCTACCGGACCTCACCTTGACTTCAGAGTTTACAAAAACGGTCGGCCAATGGATCCCCTCAAGATGGAAGCACCGCCGGTAGAGCCCATTCATGAAGAAAAGATGGAAAAATATTTACAATACATCCAACCATGGAAGGAAGAACTGGACAGCCTGACAACGGGTTATATGCAAGCGAAAAAGGAGCCTATTGATTCTCTAAAAGTTGTTTTATGATGCGCGGGTAATGCTCATACTCCAACTCATGAACTTTGGCAGCCAGTGTTTCAGGAGTATCTTGCGCTTCAACCGGACATTTTCCCTGAAAGATAATATTGCCATCATCGTATTTTTCGTTCACGTAATGAATGGTAATACCAGATTCTTTTTCCCCATTATCAATAACTGCCTGATGAACCCGGTCACCAAACATCCCTTTCCCCCCATAATGAGGGAGTAGAGCCGGATGAATATTTACAATGCGATTGGGAAATGCTTTAATCAATTTTTCAGGGATCAACCATAGAAAACCGGCCAAAACTATCAGATCAGGCGAAATCTCAGAAAGTTGATTCAGCACCTCATCTGACTCAAAAAGCATCTTGCGATCGAACACAAAAGTTCTTATATTAAGCTTTTTAGCCCGGTTAAGCACCCCTGCATTCGAACGATTGGAGAAAATATACGAAACTTCCATATTAGGTATGTTCCGAAAAAAAAGTGCAATATTTTCCGCGTTGGTACCTGACCCCGAAGCAAAAAGAACAATATTCTTCATTATCAAATTTTTATCTTGTAAAAAATTAGTATTTTTGCCCTTTCAAAATTAGAAAAAAGAGTCCTGAAAACTAATTTCCTTCAAGGAATATTTGATTTATTTTAGGCAAATCTTTTTCTTTGCACAGTTGTTTTAAAACCAAATTTTCAATTATTAACTAAAAATTTAAAGCTATGTCAGACATTGCATCAAGAGTTAAGGCAATTATTGTAGACAAGTTGGGCGTTGACGAAACAGAAGTCACTAACGAAGCCAGTTTCACCAACGACCTCGGTGCTGACTCTCTTGACACTGTAGAGCTGATCATGGAATTCGAAAAAGAATTCAACATCGCAATTCCTGATGATCAGGCAGAAAACATCGGTACAGTGGGTGACGCCATTGCTTACATTGAAGAAAATGCAAAGTAATTAGTCAAAAAAGTAGAGTTATACTTTAAAAGCAGTTATGGAGTTAAAAAGAGTAGTAGTTACAGGGATGGGCGCCATTACCCCGATTGGGAAAACCATCGATGAGTATTGGAACAACCTGGTTCAAGGAGTAAGTGGTGCTGCACCCATTACTCGATTTGACGCCACCCAATTTAAAACACAATTTGCTTGCGAGGTTAAAGACTACAAAGCAACCGATTACTTCGATCGTAAAGAGGCAAGAAAAATGGATATGTTTGCTCAGTTTGCAGTAATTGCGGCTGAGCAGGCATACCAGGATGCCGGTATTGACCTCCAGACCATAGACCAGGATATGGCAGGCGTCATCTGGGGGGCAGGTATTGGTGGCATCATCACCTTCCTCGACGAAACCCGTGGATTCGTTAAAAACAACGAAGTTCCCCGTTTTAATCCTTTCTTTATTCCGAAAATGATCTCTGACATTGCAGCAGGTCATATTTCAATGAAGTATGGATTTCGGGGTCCCAACTACGGAACGGTATCGGCTTGTGCCTCAGCATCGCATGCCATTGGCAGCGCTTTTGATCTCATTCGCCTGGGGAAAGCAGAAATGTTTATTACAGGTGGTTCAGAAGCTGCAATCAATGAAGCTGGTGTAGGTGGTTTTAATGCCATGCAGGCAATTTCGACACGTAACGATGACCCGACCACTGCCTCACGTCCGTTTGATAAAGGCCGGGACGGCTTTGTTATGGGTGAAGGCGCTGGTGCCCTGGTAATAGAAGAATACGAACATGCGGTAAAACGCGGTGCCAAAATCTATTGCGAATTGGTTGGTAGCGGTATGACTGCCGATGCCCACCACATCACAGCTCCTCATCCAGAAGGGAAAGGCGCTCAGAGAGTAATGGAAAATGCACTTAAAGATGGTAATATCAAACTCGAAGAGGTTGATTACATCAATGTTCATGGTACATCCACCCCATTGGGAGACATCGCTGAACCATTAGCCATTCAAAGGCTTTTTGGAGATCACGCGTATAAGCTGAATATCAGCGCCACTAAATCGATGACCGGGCACCTTCTGGGAGCTACCGGAGCTATTGAAGCCATTGCATCGATTCTGGCTATTAAAAACAGTATTATTCCTCCGACCATTAATCAATTTGAGTTAGATCCTGAGATTGATTCAAAACTCAATCTGACGCCCAATAAAGCACAGAAGAGAGAAGTAAAAGTGGCCATGTCGAACACATTCGGCTTTGGAGGTCACAATGCATGTGTGGTATTCAAAGCATTAGATTAGGCTGTGTTTATACCACTTTTCAAATCTATAAAACTTTTTTCCCGCCAGGGAAGGAAGTTTTATAGATTTATAAATTCAATCACCGGAATCCGTCCGGGAAAAACTGAACTTTACCGCCAGGCTTTGGTTCATAAATCCGTTCTTAGACGGAAGACCTCCTATGAACCGTACAATAACGAACGGCTTGAATATCTTGGAGATGCAATCCTTGGGGCTATTGTAGCCCAGGAACTTTACACACTCTTCCCCAGTGAAGACGAAGGTTTCCTGACAAAAACCCGTTCACGTATCGTGAGTCGCGTCAACCTCAACCAAATAGCTTTGAGTATGGGCTTAAACCGTTGGATTAAGTTTCATCCACCCGGCGATATTTCTCAAACCCATATTTTGGGCGATGCGCTTGAAGCCATTATTGGAGCCGTATTTTTAGACAAGGGATATGGCAGTGCCAGGAAATTTGTAAGAAACCGTATCCTTACCCGATATTTGGATCTGCAACAGATTGTTGAAAACGACACAAATTTTAAGTCTATCCTTATTGAATGGGGACAAAAGAACAAATGCCCCGTGCAATTTATTACCGAAGAATACCCCGCCCCAAAAGAAAACGGCCCGTTTTTTATAGCTAAAGTCATTATTCAAAATCAGGTTTCGGGACAGGGAACAGGAAATTCTAAAAAAGAAGCAGAACAAAAAGCGGCCAACGAAGCACTTGAAAATGTGGAAACCCGGGACCTCTTCGATGAGGATTATTCAAATTCTGAAAACCTTTATTAACTGAAAATCAATACATAGAGTTAATTAATGTTAATCAAAAGGAAAATCCCAAACAACCCGTTATTTTTGTAATATGAGTAGGAGATTCATTTATGTATTAACCGTCATTATTGCGTTTACACTTTCGGGGCTGATTTACATCCAAACCCTTTGGATAAAGAATGCCACCAAAATCAAGGAAGAGCATTTCGATCAAACCGTGAGGCAAACCATGGATCAAGTAATATCGCGACTTGAAATTAATGAAACTTCACGGCTGGGAGCCAAACTAAGACTCAATCCTACCAATAAACTACCTGAAAACCTGAGAAAAGAAAACAAGTACTTTTCCGGAAAAAGAAACAACCTCCAGTCCGAAGAAATACCGCAACTGGACATCACTTTCGATTTTTTCGTCCAGGGCTCAAAAATGGATACTGAGCTTTCGACCTATAAGAAGGATTCACTGGTTTTCTCTTACAGGGAAACGACACCACTAATTTACAATAATTCAGAAGCAGCCGATCCTCTTGCCACAGCTTTCAATAATATTCAGATTCATTTTCGCAACAAAATGGAGGAACAACGAAGGCGCCTGCTTAAAGATCTCTTTGATGATGTTCCCATAAGTCAGCGCATAGATCGCGAATTGGTAGATGCATTCCTGGTAAAAGAATTCGAGGAACGGGGGATAAAACTCCCCTATGAGTTTTCTATTGTAGACTCGCGTGGAAACCGGGTGGCTTCCACAACAGGCTTCGATGAAAATGAGGCAAATGTATTTTACCAGAAATACCTATTTCCCAACGACCTGCATCCCAAAGCCAACCATATCCAACTCTATTTTCCGCAACGGCCCAATTACATCATGGATTCCATGGGAATGGTATTGCCCAGCGCCGTATTCACACTCATCATGGTTTTGGCTTCTATCCTTACAATTGTTATTATTGTTAAGCAAAAACGATTGGATGAAATCAAAAACGATTTCATCAATAACATGACCCATGAATTTAAGACACCCATATCCACTATCTCATTGGCATCACAAATGTTAAAAGATGCTTCAATCGCCAAAAGCCCTGGTAGTCTGAAACATATATCAAGTGTCATACAGGACGAAAGCAAAAGACTTGGATTTCAGGTTGAAAAAGTCCTGCAAATGGCTATCTTTGAAAAAGGAAGTGGCAGTTTAAAGATTAAGAAAGTTAACATTAACGAACTGATTGCAACTGTAACCAATAATTTTAAACTGAAAGTAGAAAACAAAGACGGTCAGATTTTAGAAAAACTGGATGCAAAAAATCCAACAGCTTATGTGGATGAAGTCCATTTCACCAATGTCATTCACAATTTACTGGACAATGCGCTAAAATACAGGCGTGGAAAACCCATATTTCATGTAAAAACATGGAACCGTCCCAAAGGAGGCATTGTAATATCGATACAAGATAACGGATTGGGTATTTCAAAAGAGAATTTAAAACGTATCTTTGAAAAGTTTTACCGGGTACCCACCGGAAATATACACAACGTGAAGGGTTTTGGTCTTGGTCTGGCCTATGTTAAAAAAATTGTAGAAGACCATGGCGGCACCATAAACGTTGAGAGTGAACTGAATTCAGGCACTAAATTTGAAATATTTTTACCTTTTAAAAGTACCAAGGAATGGAAAAAGAATATAAAATTCTCCTGACCGAAGACGATGAGAACTTAGGTATGCTGCTTCGTGAATATCTCGAGGCCAAAGGCTATGAAACCGATCTCATGCCGGATGGCGAGCAGGGTTACGACGCATTCATGAACAAAAAATACGATGTTTGTATTTTTGATGTGATGATGCCTAAAAAAGATGGCTTTACGCTGGCCAAGGAAATCAGAATGGTCAACACCGATGTACCCATCATCTTCCTCACTGCAAAATCAATGAAAGAAGACATCTTTCAGGGATTTAAAATTGGTGCTGACGATTACATCGCCAAGCCCTTCAGTATGGAAGAGCTTTTGTTCCGCATCGAAGCAATTCTTCGTCGTACCAAAGGCGGATTGGCCAACCAGGAAGTATTCCAGCTCGGAAAATTCAAGTTCGATACTCAAAAACAGCAATTAATCGATGGTGACAAAGTTGTAAAACTGACCACCAAAGAATCGGAATTGCTGAAGTTGCTTTGCAATAACGCCAATAAAGTGCTGGAGCGTAATTTTGCATTGAAAACCATCTGGGTGGACGACAATTACTTCAACGCCCGAAGCATGGACGTTTACATCACCAAGCTGAGAAAACACCTCAAGGATGAGCCTGCCGTTGAAATTATCAACGTTCACGGCAAAGGATACAAACTGGTTCTTTAAAGTCTTCTCTGGTCGGGATATTTCAAAAAATCACCGGTTCGGTACACTTCGTGTATTACGGACCGGGAATTTTTGTTGTAGCCCGGTTTTAAATATTCATCATAAAAAAAACCGACTTGATAACAGGCCGGTTTTTTTTTTTTCAATATGATTTTTTTAATCCAGTTTCAATATTGACAAGAAAGCTTTTTGTGGAACTTCAACGTTTCCAACCTGCTTCATACGTTTTTTACCCTTCTTCTGTTTCTCCAGAAGTTTACGTTTTCGACTGATGTCTCCTCCATAACACTTGGCTGTAACATCTTTTCTAAGCGCTTTTACAGTCTCCCGAGCAATAATTTTCGCGCCAATAGCAGCCTGAATAGCCACATCAAATTGCTGGCGGGGAATTAATTCTTTCAGTTTTTCACACAATCGGCGGCCAAAAGGATAGGCATTATCGACGTGAGTCAACGTGGAAAGAGCATCCACCGGTTCACCATTCAATAAAATATCGAGGCGAACCAATTTGGAAGTGCGGTATCCGGTAGTGTGATAATCAAAAGAAGCATATCCCTTGGAAATACTTTTCAGCTTATCGTAGAAATCGAAAACGATCTCAGCAAGCGGCATATCATAACTCAGTTCCACACGGCCGGCAGTAATATAATGCTGATTGACCATCTCTCCACGTTTGCCAAGGCACAAACCCATAACAGGGCCAATATAATCAGCATGAGTAATTATCTGAGCTCTGATAAACGGTTCCTCCACATGATCAATCAAAGTAGGTTCAGGAAGGCCTGATGGATTATGAACTTCAACAATCTCTCCTTGCCTTGTATGAACCTTGTAAGGCACGTTAGGAACAGTGGTTATAACATCCATATCAAATTCCCGGTCCAGTCGCTCCTGGACAATCTCCATGTGGAGCATCCCCAGAAAACCGCAACGAAATCCAAATCCCAAAGCCACAGAGGATTCAGGCTGAAAGGTAAGAGAGGCGTCATTCAGCTGCAGTTTCTCAATTGCAGTACGAAGATCCTCATAATCCTCCGTATCGATGGGATAAAGCCCGGCAAACACCATGGGCTTCACCTCCTCAAAACCAGAAATCGCTTTATCACAAGGACGAGCAACATGGGTAATGGTATCCCCCACTTTCACCTCCTTACTGGTTTTAATTCCGGAAATTATATACCCCACATCTCCTGTCTTCAGAACTTTGTGGGGAATCATTCCCAGTTTCAGAACACCAATCTCATCTGCTTCATATTGTTTTCCGGTATTAAAGAACTTAACTTTATCGCCTTTTCTGATTTCTCCGTTTACCACTTTGAAATAAGCGATAATGCCTCTAAAACTATTAAATACTGAGTCGAAAATCAGTGCCTGCAGAGGGGCCTTTGGATCGCCGACAGGTGGGGCAATACGTTCAACAATGGCCTCAAGAATCTCTTCAGAGCCCATGCCTGTTTTTCCGCTGGCCCGAATAATTTCACTCCTTTCGCAACCAATTAAATCAATAATTTGATCTTCTACTTCCTCGGGCATTGCACTGTCCATATCCATTTTATTGAGAACAGGAATAATCGTCAGATCATGATCCACGGCCTGATAAAGATTACTAATAGTCTGGGCCTGAATACCCTGAGTGGCATCTACGATTAGCAAAGCACCTTCGCAGGCAGCGATTGACCGGGAAACTTCATAAGAAAAATCCACGTGTCCGGGCGTATCAATCAGATTTAACGTGTAAACTTTATCAGCTTTGGGGTATTGCATCTGGATGGCATGACTTTTTATCGTAATGCCACGCTCCCGCTCCAAATCCATGCTGTCCAGCGTCTGCTCAAGCAAATCCCTGTCCGAAACAGTTTTGGTTCGCTCCAGCAATCTGTCTGCCAACGTACTCTTACCATGATCGATATGGGCAATAATGCAAAAGTTCCTAATGTGATCCATATATGAAAAACTATTTTTCTATAATCCTATCGAAAGCACTCTGCTTTCCACTCAAAGATAGCTATTACTAAGAAAAATGACTATCTCGGTTTCAGGCTGCAAAGATATTCAAATATTATCGCATAACCACAAATAAAACAATATGGTTGGGAAGTCTCCATGATAGCCCCTAAAAAACCTCACAAGGGAAACATTAAGGAGGAGACGGGAAACAAAAAATGGAAGAAAAAGAAGACCAGTCGCGGGGGCAAATGGCAGTAGTTTTCAGGTGTGGCGGACTCTGATCCGCCACTTTTATCCGCAGAGTTAAAGCTGGTTTGCGAGGAAAGCAAACGACTAAAAAACATACAAGCAACCCTTTTTCAATCGATTGTAATTCAATAGTCCGATAAAAAAAGCTTTAACGCAGAGACGCCATGACGCGAAGTTTTTATTATAAGAGAGTTGTACCCCTCTCATCTGGATTTAAAATGGATTAATTATCATCTGCTTGTAATTACAATGTGATAACAACAGGAAGATAAATCAGAGGTTAAGTGGTCAGCTCATACTTAACCTCAATCTCAGCCTCAATTTCAGTTTTAACCTAAATCTCAATCTACTTTTTAACATCGAAATTCGATTACTCACCAAAGATTTATAGCCGTTGAAAAAATAAAACCGTCCTTCCCCTTGAAATTGGCAATAAATTGGGTTAAAATAGCAGGTTTGAAAACCAGAGAACTATGTATAAAATTATTGTTACCGGTTGTGCCGGGTTTATAGGATCACACCTAACCGAAGAATTGCTGAAAAAAGGTCATCAGGTTACCGGAATTGACAATTTCGACCCTTTTTACGACCCGGAAATAAAACGCTCCAATCTATCAGGGTTTATTAACCACCCATCATTTTCCTTTTTTGAAACCGATCTGACAGATGAGGAAGCAACCGACAAGATCTTTTCCAAAGGTGCGGACATTGTTATTCACCTTGCCGGGAAAGCCGGGGTTAGGCCAAGTATTCAGGACCCTCAAAGCTATATTGAGAACAACATAACCACCACCAGAGTGATTCTGAGTGCCATGGAGAAGTACCACATCAAAAAAATGGCTTTTGCCAGTTCTTCATCAGTTTACGGAAACAATTCGCAAACACCCTGGCACGAAAAACTGAATGTGGACAATCCGATTTCGCCCTATGCTTTCTCAAAAAAATCATGCGAATTACTCAACCATACGTGGCATCATCTCTACAACCTGGATGTCATCAACATGCGTTTCTTCACTGTTTACGGCCCTCGTCAACGCCCAGACCTTGCCATACACAAGTTTACAAAAATGATGTTTGAAGGCACGCCGCTTACCCTGTTTGGCGATGGCTCTACCTCACGTGATTATACATTTATCAGTGACACGGTGTCTGGCATTTGCAGTGCGGCAGATTACCTGATGACCAATAACAATGTATTTGAAACCATTAATCTAGGAAACAATCATCCTATTTCGTTGAACAATCTGGTGGAAAAAATCACGGAGGCCACCGGCACCCAACCAAAAATTGAACGATTCCCCATGCAGCCGGGCGATGTGGATATTACCTACGCAGACATCAGTAAAGCACAAAAACTTTTAGGTTACCAACCACAAGTGAAACTTGAGGACGGACTAAAAGCTTTTGTCGATTGGTATAAAATAGATCGGTAGAGATTAGATGAATTGTATCCCGAAGCCCGGGAATTGATTTCCTGAATTTCACCACAAACAGCCAATAGCAAAAAAATTGATTCACATCTCCTTGAAAAAAACCAACAGACTCATGGGCTAGCATTCCCCAGCCTAAAAACTCAGTGGTTATTCGAGTTTGCCCCCTTCGGGGACGGGACAATTCTGTCAAAAATACATTATCCCCAGAATTTTTGGCGTAGCCACTCCCAACGACATACAAACATAAGATTTTAAGGGTTGAGGGGGGGTGGGTATTCCCAAGACACAGTTCATTGCGGGTGAAACGAAGCAATCTTGCCTCTCAATTTAAGTTTCCTCAGCCAATCAATGAAAACAAAAAAGGGTGCCGCAAAGCACCCTTTTTGTTTATTTGACAGACAGTAGCCTGCTATGATTACATCATGCCCGGCATGCCACCACCCATTCCGGGATTAGGCATATGAGCAGACTCATCTTCTTTCTCTTCAACCAAGACACACTCTGTAGTCAGGAACATTCCGGCGATAGAAGCGGCATTTTCCAGAGCCACACGGGTAACTTTGGCGGGATCAATCACTCCTGATTCAAAGAAATCCTGGTACTCATCAATGCGCGCATTATAGCCAAAAGCATCTTTGCCTTCTTTTACCTTCTGTACAACGACAGCACCTTCTTTACCGGCGTTGGCCACAATCTGACGCAAAGGCTCCTCAATAGCACGCTTCACAATCTCCACACCCGTAGTCTGATCATCATTCTCACCCTTCAATTTTTCCAGGTCAGCAATGGCGCGAATATAAGCCACACCACCACCAGGAACAATGCCTTCTTCAACGGCTGCACGGGTAGCACTTAAAGCATCATCCACGCGGTCCTTCTTCTCTTTCATTTCCACTTCGGAAGCAGCACCCACATAAAGAACTGCAACACCACCAGCCAGTTTGGCCAGACGCTCCTGAAGCTTCTCTTTGTCATAGTCGGAAGTAGTGTTGGCAATCTGTGCTTTGATTTGCTGAGCTCTCTGATTGATAGCATCCTTATCACCAAGACCATTCACAACGGTTGTATTTTCTTTATCAATGGTAACCTTTTCTGCTTGTCCAAGCATCTCAATGGTTGCATTTTCAAGTTTCAGACCGGTCTCTTCCGAGATAACGGTTCCACCTGTTAATACTGCGATGTCCTGAAGCATTTCCTTACGACGGTCGCCAAAACCGGGAGCTTTCACAGCAGCCACTTTCAACGAACCTCTCAAACGGTTTACCACCAGGGTAGCCAGAGCTTCACCGTCCACATCTTCAGAGATAATCAACAAAGGACGCCCCGACTGAGCAGTTTGCTCCAGCACAGGCAAAAGGTCCTTCATGGTGCTGATTTTCTTGTCGTGGATCAAAATGTAAGGATTATCCAACTCAGCCTGCATTTTCTCGGTATTGGTCACAAAATAAGGAGAGATGTAACCACGATCAAACTGCATACCTTCCACAACCTCAACAGTTGTTTCAATACCTTTGGCCTCTTCTACGGTGATAACACCTTCGTGCCCCACTTTTTCCATGGCTTCAGCAATCAGGCGACCAATTTCCTGGTCGTTGTTAGCCGAAATACGGGCAACCTGCTCAATTTTGCTATTGTCTTCACCAACCACTCTGGCCTGCTTGCGAATATTTTCAACCACCTTTGCAACAGCGAGGTCTATTCCACGTTTCAGTTCCATTGGGTTAGCACCTGCCGTCACGTTTTTCAATCCTACCTTAACGATAGACTGCGCCAAAACAGTTGCAGTAGTAGTACCATCACCGGCATCATCACCGGTTTTAGAAGCCACTTCTTTCACCATCTGAGCACCCAGGTTGGCATAAGACTCAGAAAGGTCAATTTCTTTGGCAACTGTTACACCATCCTTGGTTATCTGAGGTGCTCCGTATTTTTTATCAATAACAACATTACGACCTCTGGGGCCGAGTGTTACTTTTACAGCATTTGCAAGCTGATCGATTCCTTTCTGGAGTCTTTCGCGGGCATCAATATCAAATTTAATTTCTTTAGCCATATTCTTAAAATTTTTAATGTTTTGATTTCTGTCTGTCTACTCATGCGCTTCAATAACGCACAAATCAGTTGCAGTGTTAAGCAATGTAAAGAATGTCGGATTGTGAGATGAGCAAATAATCCTCACCGTCGATATTTAGTTCAGTTCCGGCGTACTTTCCGTACAGCACCACATCACCGGGCTTTACTTCCATAGGCTCGTCTTTTTTATCTGCTCCTGTCAGTACAATTTCGCCTTTCAGAGGCTTCTCTTTTGCTGAGTCAGGAATGATAATTCCGCTTGAAGTTTTTTCTTCGGCTGCCTGTGGTTTTACCAAAACCTTACCGGCAAGAATTTTACCTTTCAATGTTGACATTTTTATTTTATTTAGACGTTAAACAATTTGATTATTCTGCTGGCTCTTATTCACAAACTATGCCAAAGCCCGGATGGTTACTCCGGGACAAAAAAAACAGACATTTTTACATTGTACAACAACCCTGCTTGTGCCCTTTTTCCGGGAAACCTCTCCAACGTCTCTATTTGAGCACCACAATACAAACAGACCAGACACTGCATTTCAGCCACTTAGAACTAACCTTTCTATTCAAAAAAAGAGCAAAAAAAAGAGTGTCAGCAAATGCTGACACTCTGTCATTTTTTTCTAAATTACTTCTTACAAGCTATCGCCGGCAGTTTCATCGGTTGTAGTTTCTTCACCACCAATACCAAAATCCGGTAATTCCTGAGAAGGAACATTCATATTTTGAAGTTCTTCATCAATTGCAGCGCCTGATTGCATCTGACCCCGCGGCAATACCATAACGGAAACAAAAGCGAGAATCAACAGACTACCGGCTAATGTCCAGGTAGCCTTTTCAAGGAAGTCGGCCGTTTTACGTACGCCCATGACCTGATTCGAGGCCGAAAAATTGGAGGCCAGACCACCACCTTTGGAATTCTGAACGAGTACAATCAAAACCAACAATATACTGACCAGAATCACCAAAACTGAAACAAACTGATACATATCTTTCTTAATTACTGATTATTAATAAGATCTTCCATCTCTTTTATACGACGTGCAAAGTAAACACTTTTTTCGGGATATTTCAAACGCAAACGCTCGAATATCTCAACCGCTTTCTGATATCTTTTTTGCTTAATATGAATATCGGCCAGTGTTTCTGTCATTAAATCATCACTTTCCAGAGCGCTTCTGGCAGAAAAATCTTCATTGGGTGTTGCATCAGGCCCCTGAGGTACAATTCGTTTCTGACTCCCCGCACTTTTTAGAAAATTATTAATCAGGTCCATCCCCCCCGGTTTTTTCTTCTCTTCGGGGGTATTTTTACTCTCTACATTAGACGAATCGGCTGATTGAAACTTCAACAAATCCAACCATTCAGAAAACGAATGGGCCTGGGAAAAATCAGTTGGTTCGGGAGCAACTTCTTTCTCCAGCGAATAAGCAGAAGAGATGGTCTCTTTCTCATAATCAAGCATTCCGGAGGAGGGCAACCCGGAATCTTCAGCTGCAGTCTCATCCTCCTCAGCCTCTGTCACCTCTTCATTTTCCCAGTTCTTTGACAGAGAAAAATCAACCCGCTTGCCCGCCAAAGTGGTAACCGAATCATCCACCTCAAAATAATTGGCATCAGCGCCCACAACCCCTTCAGAGCGAGCTTCTGAATCATCTGCTTCAGCCCGGTCATTATTTTCCTTCCAATCAGAGTTTTCCGTTGTCCCCCCGGTATCCCGGGTATCTTTTTCTTCCTGATGCGATGAAGTCTTTTGTGTCTGCTTTACAACTTCCTTCTGCGGAGTTTCAACTTGTTCAGGAATCGAAAGTGAAGAAAAGTCATCATTAACAAGAAAAAACAATTTAGACCGATCGGGGATAAATGCAGCAGAGAGTTTTAACTCATTGTTGTATCGAATATGGTCAAGTTGATGAAGATTTTTCACCCATAGCATACGGCCTGCCTGAAAAAATGGATATGTCTCAAGCGCCTCTTTCAGTGACTCAAGAGATTTTTCGTCCAGTTTTTCAGGATGGGATAAATAATCAATCAAACGCATACGGGCCATAGGAAGAATTTTTACCAGTCGGCGAAAGCTTTGTTAAAAATATTTTCAGTCAATTCTTCAACGATCTCATCGACTAATTCTCCTTCAATGACAGTAATATTCTGCTCACTGGGAAAATCACGATAAGCAGAAAACGAAGATTCCCAACTTTTCTCCGGATCTTTAAAATTCTCATATCGCACATTAATTCGCACAGTCAGCCGCGTTTCGGTAGAAATTGCATCTGCCTGAATGGCCAGCGGTTCTGTATCGTAACCGGTTATTTCACCTGAGAAATCAACATCACCGGTTCCATCGGCCAACGTGAGTCTGGATCCGTTAATAATCCGATCTTTAAGACCTTCTGTAAAAGTCTGACTCAAAACTGGATTAACATAGGCCGCACGATTCTCAAACAGCTGAACCGATGCTGTATTTACATTCTCAGGGATGGAGGCACCATCAAAAGTCATCTGAATAGTACACCCTTGAATCCAGAGCAACAACATCATTAAAAAAGGCGCCAACGTTATTTTCAATATTCTACTTTTCATTATCCGTCAATGTTATGTTCTTTTATTTTTCTATAGAGGGTACGTTCCGATATCCCCAGCTCCCTGGCAGCGTTCTTTCTCTTTCCTCCGTGCTTTTCCAGCGCTTTCTGAATCAGTTCCACCTCTTTGTCTTCAAGCGAAAGCGACTCTTCGATAAATTCCTCGGTATCTTCAATATGATGAGTTTCCGGAGCTGCAGATTGATGACTGCCGCCTTTAAAAGGCACCATAGCTCCTTTATTGATTAAAGGCGCTGCCTGATGGAGGTCTTCACCTGATTCATGATAGAGATTCTGAATAATTTCAGCATTTTCCCCTTTCAGACTCACATCATTGCCATGTTGCATGATCTCCAGCACCAATTTTTTAAGGTCGTTCATATCGCGCTTCATGTCAAAGAGCACTTTATAGAGAATTTCTCTTTCGTTCGAGAAATCGGCTCCCTGTGAGGATCCTTTGTTTCCAACAACAGCAGGAAGGTTATCGCCCGAATGATAGGGCAAATATTTTTCCATGTCGCGGGCAGTCAACACACGTTCTTTCTCAATAATGGAAATCTGCTCGGTAATATTTTTCAGCTGCCTGATATTTCCTGGCCAACGATAGCGTTCCAGCATATCACGGGCACCCTCATCAAGCTTTACAGACGGCATTCGGTAGCGATCGGCAAAATCGGAAGCAAACTTGCGGAACAAAAGGAAAATATCCTCCACCCGGTCGCGCAAAGGAGGAATGGTGATAGGCACGGAATTGAGACGATAAAACAAATCCTCTCTGAACTGACCCTCCTGAATTGCTTTTTCCAGATTTACATTGGTGGCGGCAACTACCCGCACATTTGTTTTCAGAATTCTGGAGGAGCCTACACGCATAAACTCACCGGTTTCCAGAATACGAAGTAAACGGACCTGTGTGGCAAGCGGTAACTCACCAATCTCGTCCAAAAATATAGTTCCTTCATTGGCCTCCTCGAAATAACCTTTCCTGTCGGAATAAGCCCCTGTGAAAGCGCCCTTTTCATGACCAAACAACTCCGAATCAATAGTGCCTTCCGGAATGGCTCCACAGTTCACCGCCACATAAGCCCCATGCTTACGAACACTATACTGATGAATAATTTGGGGGAAAGATTCCTTTCCGGTACCACTTTCTCCAGTAATCAGCACCGACAAATCGGTAGGCGCTACCTGAACGGCAACATTAATAGCCCTGGTAAGCGCTTCTGAGTTACCTATAATTCCAAACCTTTGCTTGATTTGCTGAATATTGACCATATTAAACTGCTATTTTTTCAGTTCCAACTGACAAAGTTACAATTCTTCATCTGTTTTTCCATTTGCAAACTTCCGAAAATAGAAATTCTGCAAACAAAATAGTAATTTTACCTGCGTTCTGATTCATTAAAATTATTATCGTCCGGAAAAACTTATTAATAAAACACATAATGAAAAAAAGCGATATTCTAGGAATAATTCCGGCAAGATATGCCTCCACCAGATTTCCCGGAAAACCTTTGGCAGATATCGGGGGAACAACCATGATTCAAAGGGTATATGAGCAGACATCAAAAGTCTTGCCCAACGTGGTGGTGGCCACCGACGACCAGAGAATCTACAACGCGGTAAAAGCATTCAACGGAAACGTGGTCATGACATCCGACCAACACCAAAGCGGAACAGACCGATGCACTGAGGCGCTTGACTTGGTGGAAGAAGGAAGCCAACAGACTTTCAAGGTAGTTATCAATATCCAGGGAGATGAACCATTTATTCAGCCCGAACAAATTGAAAAGCTCACCTCCTGCTTTTACATTACCGACACCGAAATTGCAACCCTTGTAAAACCACTGACAAGTGAAGGGGAGTTATTTGACCCCAACAAACCCAAGGTAGTTCTCAACAAAAACTCGCAGGCCCTCTATTTCAGCCGGTCTCCTATTCCCTATCTGAGAAACATGCCCAAAGAAGAATGGCATAAAAACCATCAATACTTCATTCACATAGGGCTCTATGCCTACCGAACCGATGTGTTGCGCGAAATAACTCTGCTGGAACAGGGGTTACTGGAAAAAGCGGAATCGCTGGAACAATTGCGCTGGATTGAGAATGGCTACGTCATTTCCACACGAAAAACCGAATTTGAAAGTTGGTCTGTCGATACCCCGGAAGACATCTTAAGGCTAAAAGAAAACGGTATCTTTTAAGACACTGCTAAAGTTTTAGATTTTTGGAATCGTCGGCGTCCGGTCAAAAGCTTGAGATGGATCCACTGCGTTTGCAATGACGTGGCATTAAAGCTTATTGAGGGATGAAGGGCTCATTGCGAACAAGACGAAGCAATCTCTTTTCAAGAAATAAGTTTCTCCGGACAATAATGATTTGGCTTAAACATTCCAAAACAAAATATAAACAATTTCTAACCCTTTTCATCCTCCCCTTTTCCGCACAAATATATTATATTGCAAGATAAAGCAAGGATTATGAAAAAAATACCCTTAATTGATAAAGACGGTTGGCTTACCCCATACCAGGGAGCCATTGAAACCACAATGACAGCATACAACGACATCCTTGAAGAGTTTGTTGATTTGCACGACGGAATCATCAACTTCTCGGGAAATCATCTCTTCTTTGGGCTCCACCCCTACAGTGAAGGATGGGTTTTTCGCGAATGGGCCCCCAATGCATCGGACATATACCTCATCGGCGATTTTTGTGACTGGAAACCCAATGACACTTACCGTCTTCAGCAAAGAGACCATGGTATATGGGAAATATTCCTTCCGCCCAATACCCTCAAACACGGCGATAATTACAAACTTTTCTTAGAATGGGAGTTTGGTTCAGGCTTTCGCATTCCTGCATACGCCAGAAGAGTTGTTCAAGACCCCCAAACGCTTTTGTTCAGTGCACAGGTTTGGCAGCCGGACACATCTTTTGAATGGAAAGACAAAAAATTTCATCCAAAATTTAAACACCCCCTCATTTACGAAGCTCATGTGGGCATGGCTCAGGAAGATGAAAAAGTCGGGACGTACCGGGAGTTTACTGAGAATGTTCTTCCACGGATTAAAGAAGCGGGTTACAATGTAATACAGCTGATGGCGGTGCAGGAACATCCATACTATGGTAGTTTCGGTTATCATGTCTCCAATTTTTTTGCCCCCAGCAGCCGTTTTGGCACCCCGGAGGAGTTGCGAACACTGGTAAACCGGGCTCACGAAATGGGCATGGCAGTGATAATGGATATTGTGCATTCTCACGCAGTAAAAAATGAAGAGGAAGGTCTCAGCCGTTTCGATGGCACTCTGGATCAGTACTTCTACCCCGGAGCGCGGGGGTTTCATACGGCCTGGGATTCAAGATGTTTCGATTATGGAAAGAGAGAGGTTGTGGCATTTCTGCTTTCGAACTGTCGATATTGGATAGAAGAGTTTCATTTCGACGGATTTCGGTTCGACGGTGTTACCAGTATGCTATACACGCATCACGGACTGGAAAAAGCATTTACCAACTACAACGATTATTTCGACGGAAGCCAGGACAGAAATGCACTGGTTTACCTGATGCTGGCCAACCACCTCATCCACCAGATCAAGCCCAACGCCATTTCCATCGCTGAGGAGATGAGTGGTTTTCCCGGCGTGGGAGCCCTTCCTGAAGAAGGTGGTTTGGGATTCAATTTCAGACTGTCCATGGGTGTACCTGATTTTTGGATCAAACTTATCAAAGACCAACCGGATGAAACCTGGAACATGACCTCCATTTTTCATGAACTCACTCAGCATCGCCCCGAAGAAAGAACCATTTCCTACGCCGAATCGCACGACCAGGCCCTTGTGGGAGATAAAACCCTCATTTTTCGTCTGGCAGATAAGGATATGTATGATTTTATGAGCAAAGAGACGCCCAACCTGATTATCGATCGGGCCGTTTCCCTCCACAAACTCGTTAGATTGGTTACACTTACCACTGCCAATGGCGGTTACCTGAACTTTATGGGAAATGAATTTGGGCATCCGGAGTGGATTGATTTTCCAAGAGAAGGGAATAACTGGTCCTACAAATATGCTAGACGTCAGTGGAGGCTGGCTGATGACAAAAAACTGAAATACCAATGGCTGGACGCTTTTGACAAAAGTATGATTAGGGTGGTTAACCAGGAGAAAATACTGGATCCATTACCTGTTTATCTTAATCTGGCCAACGAAAACGATAAAATCCTGGTTTTTAATCGTGGAGATTTTCTGATGGTATTTAATTTTCACCCATCGGCCTCATTCCCGGACTATGGAGTGCCTGTTGCTCCCGGAAAATATAAAATACTGCTCAATTCCGACGCCCCGGATTTTGGTGGTTTCGACCGGATAGACCAGAGCCTTTTATACTATACAGAACCGGTTGGTGGAAATCCCAAAAACGGACATCAGCTCAAACTTTACCTTCCAAATCGTACAGGACTGATATTAAAAAAAATCCCTACGCCCAGGATATACTGATGGAATAAACGGAGCTGAAAAACTGAAGGCTCCAAAAAGGAAATTAAAACTCTGGGCCGTCCTTTGACGAAAGCAAAACCACGAAAAACCCTGACAGGGGATGAACTC
>NZ_JADQBH010000065.1 GCF_016278715.1 Marinilabilia sp.
TCATAACACGAACAGGGAAGGTGACCTCTTTCATATTATATCCTTCGTAATAATGAAATCGTCCTTGCATGGCGAGAATCTCTGTTCCGCGAATCGTTCCGAAAATCAAACGTCCTTCGTGCCCCTCTACAGTTGAAACGGGGAAATTTGGAATATCACCGTAGGAAACGGTTTTTTTGATGTCAATCTCTTTCACCAAACCGCCCAGTCCGGTACCCAATATGATACCTACGCGTGCTGTGGTGTTGTAGTTTTGTTTAAGAAACGCCGCTGTTTCTTTGATTTTTTTCAACATAACTTTTTACGGTTTTTATAAATGTGTCCTGTTCATTGAAGAGTATTTCCAAATCAATGGGAATATACCAAATTTTTTCGGGGAGGGTGGCCGGTAGTTTCTTATGACTAAGCCTGACAGCATCTTTCTCGGTGGTGAGGATGATTGCACCGCGCGCCATTTGTTCCAGTTTTCCGTTGATTTTCTTTATGTCTGATTCTGAAAAATCATGGTGATCGGGAAACGTTAGTTGTTCAAAATCACCGCCATATTTGGCAGCTTCCTGAAAAAACGGGATGGGATTTCCGATTCCAGCAATGGCAAGAATTGGTTTTTGTTCTTCGGGTTTTGGGTGAAAGGATTCGTTGCTGCCCGTTTGTCTCAGGTGGCCATATTTAATGCAGCTAAAGAATACTTGTTGTTTCGAATCTGGAGAAATTTTTTTGATGATGTGTTCTTTTTCAGATTTACTCAGGTTTTTCGGACATTTGTTTACGATAATAATGTCGGCCCTTTTTTTTCCACTCAGGGGTTCTCTCAGATTACCTGCCGGGAGGCAGACGTCTTTGTATATGGGTCGGTAATAATCAGTAACTAAAATGGAAAGGCCCGGTGTAACGGCCCTGTGTTGAAAGGCATCGTCGAGCAATACTACCTGTGGTGCGGGCTTTTGTTTGAGCAAATAGTCCATTCCCAAGGTTCTTTTTTCCGCTACCATCACAGTGAGACCGGGAAATTTGAGTTTCATCTGCATGGGTTCATCACCGATGGTTGCTGGTGAAGCATCGTTTGCGGCCATTCTGGGGCCTTTGGTTTTTCTTCCGTAGCCACGGCTCAAAAGCGCACATCTGTACTCAGGAAGCAGTGTTTTAATCAATAATTCACTCATGGGTGTTTTGCCGGTTCCCCCCACTGTGAGGTTGCCAATGGAAATGAGAGGTGTCCGGTAACGGGTCGTCTTTTTTAATCCCGTGTTGTACAGCGCATTGCGAATGGATGTAATTAGGCAATACACCAACGAAAGCGGATAAAGTAAAATACATGGAGATGGTTTCATGGCAAATGCCTTATGAACATAAAGGGCGCATAAAGTGAAAGTCCTTATGCGCCCCCTTATGTTAAGAAATTAGTTTTAATTAATAGAAATTTCGTAAGGTATTCGTGCCTGAATTGGATAAGATTCTTTGAGTTCTTCAACAGTTTTCAGGTATTTCAGATATTCCGAGTTACCAAAAAACAATGATTGCATATAAGCCGATGCATTGCCTGTCAGGTCTTTCATCAGTTGCTCAAAAGGAGGCAAAACTTCGGGAAGCTCAACGATCCGGTAGTTATCTGCGATTCCGGCTTTTTCAGCAGCAATATTTACTGCCATATCTATTCCGCCCAGCAAATCTACCAGGTCAATATCAAGGGCATTTTCGCCGCTCCAAACGCGGCCCTGGCCAATCTCATCAATGGCTGCCTTTGTGGTTTGTCTGCCATCGGCGCATCGTTGAAGGAAGAAATCATAAAAATGTTCGATGTAAGCCTGCATGATCTCTTTCTCTTCGGGGCGGAAAGGGCGCGTTAAAGCCGGCATATCCGAAAACTTATTGGTGTTGACAACATCAGTGGTAACACCGATTTTATTGAGGAATCCTTTGAAGTTGGGAATGGTTCCGAAAACTCCAATCGAACCGGTCAGCGTGTTGGGATGTGCGATAATGGTATCGGCAGCACAGGCAATATAATAACCCCCTGATGCAGCCAGGTCGCTCATGGAAACTATGAATGGCTTGGTATCTGCGGTGAGTTTTACTTCTCTCCAAATAATTTCAGAACCCATTCCTGACCCACCGGGTGAGTTGATGCGCAAAACCACTGCTTTGATGGAAGAATCGCGGCGTGCTTCGCGGATTGTGCGTGATAAATCTTCCGAGTTGATGCCGTCCTGACCTGTGTCGATGGCTCCTTCGGCATAAATAATGGCAACCTTGTTTTTGGAAATACCTTTTTTACCGTCGGCAACATAAGCCTTGGCATATTGCTTAACTCCAATGCTGTTGAGGTCTTTGGAATACTCGGTTTTAGTGGAGTCTTTCAGTTCATTAATCACCTGGTCTTTGTATTTCAGATCGTCCAGCAATCCTGATTTCAACAGGAAATCATCGGTCTGAAACATTGGAACCTGATTGGCAATCTCGTTAAGCCTTTCGGGAGCAATATTCCGGCTTTTCGACACTTTCTGAGTTATGTGATTCCACATGGAATTTACATAAGTCTCGGTCTGAAGTCTTGCTTCATCACTCATATCGGTTCGGGTAAGCGGCTCGATGGCCGATTTGAACTTTCCATGGCGAAACACCTGAACATCAATATCCAGTTTTTCAAGGGTGTTTTTAAAGTAGGTATGTTGCGATGAAATTCCCTGGAAGTTGAGCATCCCGGCAGGAGGTAAATATACCCGGTGGGCCACAGAAGCCAGATAGTAGGATTTTTGCGAATAAACAGGGGCAAAACTGATTATGAACTTTCCGGACGCTTTAAACTCCAGCAGTGCATTTCTGATTTCTTCAATGGTTGCCTGTCCGCCCATTACCAGACCTGATTCCAGGTAAATACCTTTAATCCTGTCATCGCGACCTGCTTTTTTAATACTTCCCAGTATCTGGTTGAGGCCCATTGGGGCAGCATCACCTGTCAATTCTGACATGATTTCAGTAAGAGGGTCATTGTCAGTTCTTTCCACGATGGGGCCATCCAGCTTGAGCACCAACAAAGAATTGTCTTTTACGGTGATTTCCTGTGAACTTGTAGCAGCTATTATGCCGATAATAATAAAAAATCCCAGCATCAGGATGGTTATTGAAACCACCGAGCCTACAATGACTGCCAGGGTGTACTTTAGAAACTTCTTCATGTTAGTTGTTTTTTAGGGTTATTTTTTACCTGATTTGTTTAAAGTTAATCAGGACAATAGTCCGGTGATATTTTATAAAAATCTGTGAGTTAGCTGCTTCTCTGTAAGGGGTGTCTGTGATGTTTAGAACATCTGTGTTATATGGTTTCTCTTTTATTTCAGAAATGTTATAATTGATTGAAAATGCGTTGTTTGTAATGCTAAGTTTTTTGGGTTTGTTGCAAAACCGGCTAAACTCTTCAGTTTACAAGTGGCGAATCAGTTTCGGCTCTGTCGCTTTGTCTGCAAAGAATTCACCACCACTGATAATTACTGCCTTCTGGTCTTGCGGCTGGATTATTTTTATCTGGCAAAATACTTTTATGCCCTAAATGGGTCCCCCCACTTTTTTTACCTTATGTTTCTTATATAGTTTAAAACTCACATTATGTTATGAACCGTAAAAATTATAGTTTTGAAAACAATTTAGATTAAGGTATTCTTTTACAAATTTGCAAAAAAATATTTGTTTGAAGGTGACAGGTATCAGATTTTCACAAAACAATTGCATTTTATGTCACGGGTGATTTTACTTCTCGGGGGAAACCGGGGAGATACAGAGCAAATACTTCGGAAAGCACAAATATTGGTTGAGCAACATGTGGGGCCGGTTTGCAGCAGCTCGGGGTTGTATAAAAGTCCTCCCTGGGGGTTTGAGGATACACAGTGGTTTCTGAATCAGGTGGTGTTTGTGGAAACTTCATTTACTGTGAGGGAAGTTTTGGCGAGAACTCAACGAATAGAGCAGGAATTGGGGCGCAAAAAAAAGACGACCACTCATTATGAGGGTCGCCCTGTTGATATTGATATTTTGTTTTATGATGAGGTCATTGTTTCGTCACCAGAACTTACGGTACCGCATCCGCGTCTGCATTTGCGTCGGTTTACTTTGGTTCCGTTGTTCGAGCTTGCCCCCGGGATGATACATCCGGTATTGAAAGAAAGTATCACCACCTTGCTGGAAACTTGTCCCGATAAGGGCGAGGTAATAAAAATCTGAGGTCTTATAATTTAGGGCCATAAGCAAGGTCGCCTGCATCGCCTAAACCGGGAACAATGTATGATTTTGCATTGAGCTCATCATCTACCGTGGCCAGCCAAAGGGTTACCGGTTCATCGCCGAGCATATTTTGAATGTATTCCACACCTGCCTGACTGGCAACAATACTAACCAGATGTACATGTTTTGGCGTACCATTTGCCTGAATGGCTTTGTAGGCCAGCTCAAGAGAAGAACCCGTTGCCAGCATGGGGTCAGCCATAATTACTATTTTGTCATGGAGGCTGGGTGCTGAAATATATTCTATGTGAATATCGAAATCTCCATCCTCCGTGTATTTTCGGAAGGCGGAAACAAATCCGTTTTCTGCACGATCGAAATAATTTAGAAGTCCGTTGTGCAAAGGAACACCTGCTCTGAGAATGGACGTCACAACCGGTTGCTCCTGTGGCAACCATTCCTGTGCGGTTCCCAATGGGGTGGTGATGTCTGTTTCCCGGAATGTGAACGTTTTACTGATTTCGTAGGCAAAGATTTCGCCGATTCGTTCAAGATTCTTGCGAAACCGGAGGGGGTCGTGTTGAATTTTGACATTTCTTAATTCTGCGACAAAAGTGCTAAGGATACTGCAGGGTTCATTGATAAGTTTAATTTCCATTTCCCGGTTTTTATGTGCAAAAATAATGTTAAAGTCTGAATTTTCCAGTTTGATTTATTTAAAAATGAGTCGTTTTAAATTAAAGAGCAGATTTTTGTCTTTTGCCCATTTGATTGGTTGGGGCAGACGGTTGATTCTGACAGCATAGTAGGGAACCTCTTTTGCCCCAAATCTTCGGTTGAATGTTGCCACGTTTGGAAAAACTGACCCGGCAAAGTCCAGAATTTTCTTTTGTCCTGAATATTGCTTGATAAATTGGTCGATAAGGGCAAAAGAGGTTTTATACACCCTTCCATCCGGATTGGCTAAATGGTAAGGGATTATTCGTTTTTTTCCGATTAAGAAAAATGCTCCCCCTATCAGTTTATTGTTTTTTCTGACAGAATAAGTCTCTCCTATCCTGTTTTCAAGAGCATAGTTTGTCATCATTTCGAACTTCTTCTGGTAATCAGGAAGCATATATAGTTCGGGTCGGAAAGCTCCAATTTCTTTTATTAATGAGGTGAAAACTTTTGGAGAAGATGTTTTTTCTATGTTTAAACCCGAGTCATAAAATGCTTTAATGTTGCGCTTATGTGTTCGTGAATATTGTTGATACAAGGTCTGATAATCATTTTCCAGGTTTAACTCAAACGTTCGTTTTTGTGTGCAACCCGAACCTGTTGATGTTCTTCTGGTTGAAGGGCTTCCGTTGTAATTGATAAACCGGAATGGGGAAAATATATTATGATTGAAAATGGCAGGGAAAAGTTCTGTTAGGTGAGAATTTGGAGAAAAAATACCCAAAGTAATAACCTCTTGTGGCATCTGGATAATAAAATAGCCCAATTGTTTAATAGTGGGTAATGGCATTACTCCTTCATAATACCCAATTATTAAACCGTGCCAGCCGGGAGCCAGAAAGTCGAGAACCCAACTGTAGGCGAGGGGTGATTCGTTCTCTGATTCCATAATGCAGGCGTCCCAAAGGTCTGTATTGATTTCCTGCCGGGGAAGAATTTTTATAGAACGGCCTGAAATGGTCTCCTCCTGAGGTGATGCAAAGGAATTACTGTTTTTCATCAGAGAATTCCTTTTTTATATTTTAGACATTGGTGGTGATCGAACAATATCATTGATTGAAGCGCTTCGCATTTAAAAGGAATTTCCAGTGTTAGGTTACTTTCGCTGTTACTTTCAATGAGGTGATTGATAGCTCTGAAAACGCCGTGATGTTGGCGTCCTTGCTGGCTCTGGGTGCAATCGAAAAGGAAGAGCCGGTTATTGGATTTGATAAGAAAAACGGCAGCAATTAATTCGTTATGAGAAGAGTAAGTGGCATAAATACCGGCGCTTTTGTATCGGATGGCGTAATTCATAATCCGGGTGAGCTGCATTTCTTCCATTACTCCCTTTTTTTTCTGGCTTCTTCTGAAAAACATATATTCATCCGTGCGAATAGATCGCATAACAAATGTTCCGTCATTTTTAGAAAGAGAATCCCGTGCCTGTTCGCTGTAGCGTTCCATGATTTTTTTGTAGGGGGTAATCAAATCTAAAACAGGCACATTGACAGTTCTCTTTCGATTGTATTTTGGCAGCCTGTTGAGGTGGTTGAGGGTAATTGCTACATTTCTGAAAGGAATCTTGTGTAATATATCTTCGACCTTTTCGGCAGGAAGATGTTTGGATGAAAAAACTCCCAGAAAGGGTGCCATTGCCGGGTGTTTCACTCTTACAATGCCCATTTTCCGGGATAGGGGAATCGGGCAAACGGTTTCGTAGTCGCCTTCTACAAGCAGATCCCAATCCTCGCAAACCTGGTCGAGATACCAGGAATAGGCAAATATATTGGCATTGAAGGATCTTTTTAATGCATTGTCGTACCTGAGGCGGTTAATTTCCTGGTTTTTAAGATATTGAATTTTCATAAAAACACGAATCTGCTGATTAAAGGGATTTCTTGTGGGCAGGCGAAGTATCAGATGATGCCCTCGTCTGCAAAGCTAAAATAATGGTTTTCGGCAATAATTACATGGTCCAGCACATGAATGTCAAGAATTTTTCCAGCTTCCGTCAATTTTTTGGTAATGGAAATGTCCGGCTGGCTGGGTTGTTTGTTGCCTGAGGGGTGATTGTGACAAAGAATAATGGAGGACGCATGTTGATAAAGTGCTTTCTCCATAATTAATCGTACATCGATAACGGTTCCGGCAATACCTCCTTTGCTGACATTGAATCGGGTTAATACCCGGTTGGCCTGATTGAGAATGAGAATCCAGAACTCTTCGTGTGGCAGGTCTGCCAATGCAGGGTTCATAAGGGCAAAAACATCTTCGCTCTTTTTTATTTGAGGCTTTTGAAGTGGAGAACAAAGCTGGCGCCTCCGCCCCAGCTCCAGTGCAGCAACGATGGTGATTGCTTTGGCCTCGCCAACTCCATGATAGCGTTTCTGTAATGATTCGATGGTACTTTTCCCCAGTTCATTGAGGTTGTTGTGAGCATCCATAAGAATTTTTCGGGATAAATCCACGGCTGATTCTTTACGACTTCCGGATCCAATAAGAATGGCCAGTAGTTCGGCGTCGGAGAGTGACGCAATGCCTTTGTGAATGAGTTTCTCCCGTGGGCGGTCTTCCATGGCCCAATTGCGGATGCTGGTTTTTTGATATTCTTCCATCCTTATTTTTTTTGGCGCCATATCCCAGAGCGACACACTGACAAGGCTGGGGTGGGCAGGGGGTTGAAAATATAAGGTTACATCAGTTGATGCAATATACAAAAAAATGGATCAAAAAAAGGCCTTTCCGGATTTGGAAAGACCTCAGCAGTCCCTAGGAGAATCGAACTCCTGTTTCCAGGATGAAAACCTGGCGTCCTAACCACTAGACGAAGGGACCGTAAAACAGGCTTGATGCTTAAGCCAGCTTACTAATGTGATGTGCCAAACTGGATTTCAGATTGGACGCATTATTTTTGTGAATAATGTTCTTTTTCGCAAGTTTGTCGATCATGGAAGTAACCTGCGGATACATTGCTTCTGCCTCTGCCTTCTCAGTAGTGCTTCTCAGGTTCTTGATAGCATTACGGGCTGTTTTTGCGTAATACTTATTGTGAAGCTTACGCTTCTCAATCTGACGAACTCTTTTCTTTGCTGATTGATGATTTGCCATCTCTAATCCTTGCTAATTTGTTACAAATTTTTCTTAATAGCAGTCCCTAGGAGAATCGAACTCCTGTTTCCAGGATGAAAACCTGGCGTCCTAACCACTAGACGAAGGGACCTAAACGGTGTGCATTTGAATAGTTCTTTTTCAAACGCGGATGCAAAGATAAATCAAATTTCACTTCTTCCAAATTTAAGGAATGAAAAAAGTGAAAAAAACTTCGATGTCTTTCACAATCTTATTTTTAGCCTGCTTGATGGGGATATACTGTTTAGAAAAGCTTGTAGGCAGGTGGTCAATGACCCAGTTTCTATTAAAAGGGAGTTAATGCTTAAGTTTCTCGTTTTGCAAGCAGTTTATTATCAGACTTATCCCTCAACGATGGTTTAAAAAATCTGGTTTGCTTTTATTAAATTTATCCTTGCCATTTTTACCATGCTGATTATTCTGCTTGGGCCGGAGTTAAAAGCAGTGTTTTTTTCATTGGAGATTCCTTCGGGCATGGCACTCGCAATGAAAAAAACCTCCCAACCTCCTCTATGTAAAAGTTAAAAGGCGGCATCGCGAGGACTTCCACGGAAGCAATCTCTAAAATCCAACCCGCTACTTTAAACTTAAGCTTTTTTTGTAAGGTGTTCAAATGCTATTGTTTAGAGCAGGTTCTGCTGTTCAAAATAATGTTGTGTGTTGGATTGTGTGTCATGCACACAAATGTCTATTATGTTGGATTTCAATATTTTTTTAAAATACTGAAAAAGAAAGTTATAATAAAGTGTGGACGTACACATATAATTGTTATTTTTGCTTCATCAAAAGAATCTTTAAAAACAGAGCCATTTATGACAGAGTCAACATTAAGGAGTCATCTGGAAAAGGTGCCGGTTAAGATTTTTAATGACCGGGATGAAGGATCGAAGTTAGTGGCAAGAGAAATTGCCTCGTTGATAAAGGAGAAAAACAAGCTGGATAAATTTACAGTGCTGGGATTAGCCACCGGCGGTTCGCCGTTGTTGTTGTACAAAGAACTCATAAAGATACATAAGGAAGAGGGCCTGAGTTTTAAAAGGGTGATTACTTTTAATCTGGATGAGTATTACCCGATGAAGCCGGATGATGCCAATAGTTATCATCATTTTATGTATGAGAATTTTTTCTCGCATGTGGATATAGAGCCAGAGAATATCAATATTCCGGACGGGACTCTTTCAGTAGAGAAAATCGACAACTATTGCCGCGATTATGACAATAAAATAAAGTCCCTCGGAGGATTGGATATTCAGATTTTGGGTATCGGTCGCACCGGGCATATTGGATTTAACGAGCCCGGTTCACAGTCCGGTGATGAAACCCGGCTGGTTCATCTGAATGAAATCACTATTGAAGATGCAGCCAAAGGCTTTGGTGGAAAAGAAAATGTACCCCGTAGTGCAATCACTATGGGTGTTAAAACCATTATGCAAGCCGAAAGGGTTTTCCTGATGGCCTGGGGGCGTGAGAAATCGGAAGTGATTAAAGCTGCTGTGGAAGGACCTGTGACTGGTGAATTGCCGGCGTCCTTTTTGCAAAATCATCCCGATGCTGTGATTGTTCTTGATCCAGCTGCCGGTTCTCATTTGAGCCGGATTGAGACACCCTGGCTTGCCGGGAAATGTGACTGGACCGATCGAATGCAGAAGAAAGCACTGATATGGCTGTCCGGACATACAAAGAAACCTATCCTGAAGCTGACGGAATCGGATTATAAAGAATGGGGACTTAATTCATTGCTTCAGACCGGAGAAAAAGCTTATGATTTAAATATTGAGATTCACAATAAGTTGCAGCAAACCATTACCGGATGGCCGGGTGGAAAACCCGGCAGTGACGATAAAACCCGTCCGGAGCGGTCAGAACCTTTTCCCAAGAGGGTGATTGTTTTTAGTCCGCATCCCGATGATGATGTTATTTCGATGGGAGGAACTCTGATCAGGCTTGCCGAGCAGGGACATGATGTGCATGTGGCTTATCAGACCTCAGGAAATATTGCGGTGTTTGATGATGATGCATACCGGTTTATGGATTTTGTTCGCGGCATATCCAAAAAGATGTCGGTTTGTGAACCTGAGTTTGAGAAAATTTATCAAAATATTGCCGGATATCTGAAAACGCATCCCGGAAACGGAAATGGCAATCCCGATGTGTTGACAGTCAAAGGTCTTATCAGACAGGGTGAAGCTGCTGCTGCCTGTCGTTTTAGCGGTGTAAAAGAGGAGAATGTTCATTTTCTGGATCTTCCTTTTTATGAAACAGGAAGTGTGGAAAAAAATCCTGTTTCCCAGGCCGATATCGATATTATTGTAGATTTGTTGCGGGAAGTGAAGCCTCATCAGATTTATGCTGCGGGTGATTTGCAGGACCCGCACGGGACACATGCTGTTTGCCTTCATGCTATTTTTGATGCGCTCAAAGTGGTGAAGGAAGAAGCGTGGACCAGAGACTGCTGGGTTTGGCTATATCGTGGTGCATGGCAGGAATGGGATGTGGAAGATGTGGAAATGGCAGTGCCTATCAGTCCCGATGAACTCAAAAAGAAAAGAATGGCTATTTTTAAGCACCAGTCGCAGAAAGATGAACCTGTGTTTCCGGGTACCGACTCACGGGAGTTTTGGGAAAGGGCTGAAGATAGAAACAGGGAGACTGCAAAGCTGTACGACAGTTTGGGACTTACCGAATATGAGGCCATTGAAGCATTTAGAAGATATAAGTTTTGAATTTCTGAAAAATACAAACTATGAGCAGTCAAGTAAATTCTGTAAAAAAAGGCAGCGGTCAGTTGGTAGCCCTTGCCATTCTTGGAATGATGTTTTTTTCCATTGGGTTTGCGCTGGGAATTAACAGTTATCTTATTCCTTTGTTGAAAAGTGAGTTGGGCATCAGCTCGGCCGAGTCGTATCTGGTTCTGGCAGCTACCTTTTCTGCGTTTCTGATTTTTGGGTACCCAGCATCGTTTGTGATTGCCCGGATCGGCTACAAAAAGACCATGGCGCTTTCTTTTCTTTTGTTTTCCATCGGTTTTTACCTGTACATTCCATCCGGAAAAATGGAGAGTTTGCCTTTGTTTCTGGCCGCCTCTTTCCTGAGTGGAATGGGAAATACTTTCCTTCAGGCGACAGTAAATCCTTATGTGACCATTCTTGGGCCAATCGACAGTGCGGCCCAACGCATGAGCATCATGGGAATTCTGAATAAACTGGCATGGCCTGTGGCACCCTTATTTCTAGCTCTGGTAATTGGAAAGAGTGTGGATCAGGTAACTTTTCCGGATACCACGTTGCCGTTTTATATTATTATCGGTGTTTTTCTTTTGCTGGGTGTAATATCACTCATATCGCCACTCCCGGAAGTGAAAGCGGTGGGTGAAGATGAAGAGAGTGCAGGAGACTGTCCTTATGCTGCCAAAAAGACTTCAGTTTTTCAGTTTCCTCATTTGTTGCTTGGAGTTCTTGCCCTGTTTTTCTATGTGGGCGTAGAGACGGTGGCTTTGGGAACTCTTGTCGATTATGCTGAGAGTCTTGGTCTGGCAAATCCTGAATGGTATGCCTGGATTGCTCCGGTAGGGATGGTTGTTGGTTATATTGCCGGTATTATTTTAATTCCAAAATACGTGAGTCAGTCGAAAGCGCTGGTGATAAGCACCATGACCGCCATCGCCGGGTCGGTGCTTGTTGTTCTTACACCCATGGAAATTTCAATTTTCTTTGTGGTTCTGATTGCTCTGGGAGCAGCGCTGATGTGGCCGGCTATCTGGCCGTTGGCAATGACCGACCTGGGACGTTTTACCAAAGCCGGAGGATCCTTGATGGTGGTTGCCATTGTTGGAGGAGCCCTGATTCCCACCCTTTATGGGTTTCTTAAGGATATGTTTGGGGCACAAAATGCCTACTGGCTTTGTCTTCCCTTGTTTTTGTATATCCTCTATTATGCCTTGAAGGGTCATAAAATCAGAAATTAAAACTTTTCACAGCTTTGTCCGGAGGAATTTGGGTTTGTCAGTTTAGAATGCTTCGGTTCCCTCGCAATGACCTGTTTTTTGGGTTCACGTAGGAGGGACGATGTAGTAGATGTTCGGCTAAGCCGAAAATCTACTACATCCTCTGCAAACCTCCCTTAATTTTCTGTCATTGCGAATCCCAAGCATTCTGGAAAGCAATCTAAATTCTTTAACTGGTCACAGTGATTTTTTAATTGTCAATGCTGTTTCTGAATACCAGAAGCAGGATAGATTTAAACTCCTTCTTTTTGAAACAAATTGCCCGCATAAAAGATATTGCCATTCAGGCAGGCGTGTCGGCCGGTACCGTTGACCGGGTCCTCCATAACAGAGGCCGGGTTTCGGAGAGTGCCCGAACTCGCATTAAAGAAGCCATGGAGAGGCTGGATTATGAACCCAATATCATGGCCAGGGCGCTTGTTTCTTCAGGTGAATACCGCATTGCCGCCATTATTCCTGATCCTGCAAAGGATGAGTATTGGAAAGCTCCTTTTCAGGGAGTTGATGAGGCTGAAGAACAGTTGCGGCAGTATGGGGTGGTTGTTGATAAATTTTTGTTCAATCAGAAAGATGTGGAATCCTTTAAACAGGAAGCCCAGAAAGTCAGTGCAAACCATTACAGCGGTATTCTTGTGGCCCCTATTTTCTACCGTGAGTCGCTTGCCTTTTTGAGTAAGTGGAAACAGGAGGGAATTCCGTTTAATCTTTTCAACACGCACATACCTGATTATGAGCCAGTATCGTATGTTGGGCAGGATTCTTATCAAAGTGGCTTACTGGCGGGGAAGTTGTTGCATTACGGATGTAAGGATCCCGGAACTTTTCTGGTGGTTCATCTGGATGAGCAGGTGACTAACTCCACACACCTTATCCGAAAAGAACAGGGGTTCCTGGATTATTTTGAGGAACACCTATTAAGCGGCTATCATGTGGCCCGCACAGAAATAGATTTTTGGGAAGATTCTATCCGCTTTGAAGCCCATCTGAAAAAGCTTATCAGTGATTATCCTGATTTGAGAGGTTTTTTTATAACCAACTCCCGCTCTTTTGTATTGGCAGATTTTCTTCTGAAACACAAGATTAACCATTTTCAACTTGTTGGTTATGACCTTCTTTCAAGAAACCGTGAGTTGCTGAACAGTGGTGTTATAGACTTTCTGATCAATCAGAATCCACATGGACAGGGTTATTGGGGTGTGAAATTGATGGCCGATTACCTGGTGTTTAAAAAACAGGTGGAGCAAATTAAATACCTGCCACTGGATGTGGTAACAAAGGAGAATATGCAGTATTATGAATGAGGTGTAAGTTCATTTGTTTTGACATAAAAAAAGAGCAATGCAGGTCATCGGCATTGCTCTTTTTTCGTTCTTACTCCAACACAATACTTCCAAAATAATCCGGTCTGTGAAAATTGGGTTCTTCAATGTCAATTGGGTTCCAGGAAATAAAATGTGGTTCCGGTGTTTTGTCCCCGCATTTGTAGAAATTTCCCTTTAATTGCATTCGGGAATTGAATTTTATTCCTGGGTGATTTCTTTGTTTGCACCCCAGCCGATGAGCTGTGTACCGATGCAGTTGGTTTCTGTGTTGTAATAGCCTTTGTCGTTGAAAGCGCAAAAGGATTCACAACAACTGTCTTTCCCTACATTGCCGTTGGTTTCGGCTTCCAGGGCTCTGATGTGACTCTCCTGAACATTGAACTTCAAAAAAAGTTGTCTTCTTTGTAGGCTATTGAGAATGACACTTCAGGAAGGTATGGAAATTCTTTCCAGCTGACGGTTTAAATATTCCCGTTTATTTTTTTCCAGGATTTCGGAAACCTTTTCCGCCGATTGAGATGAGATGCTTAAATGTGGAATTAATATTTTCTTTCTTAGTACATGACAAAATAGTTAAATAATTAAAAATCAAAAAAAACAGACTGAAAACATGGGTAAAAACTGACTGTATGTTGTTAGAGTCCAGATTAATATATATGTGATTCTATTAAATCAGCAAACCCAATTTTTCCAGGAGCATCCATTTGGAATAACCTTTTGTCTAAAGACATAAAAAAGAGAGACTATCTTATCGATAATCTCTCTTTTTTATGAGTCTTTAGGATTTATTCCTTTCTGGTTCTGGGTTATTTCTTGAGTTTATTTATCTCCATGGCAGGAGCCAATGCGTTAGAAACCGTTTCAACAACCAATTCGCCCGGTAATTCAAAGCCCACTGTACCTTGAACATCTTTGGCCGATGCTGCTATTTTCACCTCATATTTTCCAGCCTCCGCCACCCAGGCTGATCTGTCTTCATCGAACGAACAAAGATCTATGGCTTCAATTTCGAACGTTAACGCTTCTTCTTCGCCAGGCTTAAGTAATCTGGTTTTACCAAAGTCAACCAGCACATCGGTAGGTTTATCCATGCTTTTGCCAGGAGCAGTCAGATATACCTGCACCACTTCTCGACCAGCAAGACCTCCGGTGTTTTTAACCATTGCTGAAACCGTTACCTTTTCATTGAATTTATCTTTGTTTATGGTCACATTTGAATATTCGAACGTAGTATATGATTTCCCATGGCCGAATGGATAAGACACCGCAATATCAAATGTGTTGTAATATCGATATCCTACATAAATATCTTCATTATAAGTAGATTCCCAGGGAACCCGATTCATAAATGAGAAACCCGACAAATCAGCTTCGTTGCCCGTTTCACCCTCAACTTCATGTCCAGGAAAAGTGTTTGACGAAGAGCCATCTTTATACTTCAAAGGAAAAGTAATGGCCAGTTTTCCTGAAGGATTAACCTTTCCCGAAAGGACATCCACCACCGAGTTTCCGCCTTCCTGGCCGGGTTGCCAGGCCAGTAAAACAGCATCAGGAATATTTTTCCAACTGGCCGTTTCAATAACCCCACCTACATTTAAAACCACCACAACCTGTTTTCCCAACAGATGAAATGCCTCCGTTACATTTAACACCATTTCCATCTCGACATCGGTAAGGTAAAAATCTCCTGGTAAAGGCTCACGATCGCCCCCTTCGCCTGAATTACGTCCAATGGTAATCAGGGCAATGTCATTTTCCTGAGCCATTTGAGCTGCAAGTTCCTTGCTAACGATCATCTCAGCAACCGGAGTTTTTCCGCCCATCATGGCGGTTAGCCAGTTTTTAGGTTTTGGAGCATTGGCGCGTGCCTCCACCAGGTAATTTTCGTAGCTTTTCATTAAGGCTGCATTAGTTTCGTAGCCTCCATTCTTCAGGCCCTGAATAAGTGAAACAGTATAGGCTTCATTAACATCACCACTCCCCGTTCCACCAGAAATAAAATCGTAAGAGGAATTACCAAAGGCAGCCACTTTTTTAATGGAAGCAGCGAGCGGAAGAATCCCGTTGTTTTCCAATAAAACCATACCATCGGCCGCTGCCTGGCGGGTAACTTTTGCATGCGTTTTTAAATCAGGGTTACTGGAATACTTAAAATCATTGTATTTTGGTGATTTTAGCATAATTCTCAAAATCCGCCCCACATTTTTATTAAGAACAGACTCCTCCAACTGTCCTTCTTCAACGGCTTTTATCAAAGAGTGAATCTGGTCAGGGCTTCCAGGCTGAATCATGTCATTACCGGCTTTCATTTGGGCGACCACATCGCTGCCACCGCCCCAGTCGGTCATTACATAACCCTCGAATCCCCAATCGTCGCGCAAAATTTTGGTTAACAAGTCATGACTTTCAGATGCATAAGTCCCGTTCACCTTATTGTACGACGACATCACCGTCCAGGGCTGCGCTTCTTTAACAGCTATCTCAAATCCTTTCAGGTAGAGTTCGCGTAAAGCCCGTTGGCTAACGATGGCATCGACCGACATTCGATTGGTCTCCTGATTATTAACAGCAAAGTGTTTAATAGAAGTCCCCACTCCGTTTGATTGAACACCTTTTACCATGGCAGCAGCCATTTTGCCCGTCACCAAAGGATCCTCTGAATAGTATTCGAAATTTCGGCCGCATAGAGGATCACGTTGCAGATTCATCCCCGGAGCCAATAAAACATCAACACCATATTCCAGCACTTCATTTCCCATTGCCTGGCCCACGTTATTCACCAATGCAGTATCCCAGGTTGATGCCAGAACTGTGGCAATGGGAAAAGCAGTACAATAATAGGTGCGTTCTTCTCCCTTCCGTTTGGGTTGAATACGCAATCCGGCAGGACCATCAGCCAACACTTGGGTAGTAATACCTTTTTCGTTAAACATGGAAGTATTACCAGCAGCACCTGGTACAAAGGTACGAATATGATTCACCATGGCCGAGTAGGCCGAGTCTTGTGGATCAACTGCTTCCTGGTCTCCAAAGGGTGATTGCACACCTTCGGGCAATTCAAAATACATTCCCGTACCAACCAATAACTGAGCTTTCTCCTTAAGTGTCATTGAAGCTATGATTTGATCAATCTTAGCTTGTTCATTATTTTGTTTTGGGGTACAATATGTCATCACTAAAATTAATGGCGCTATAGCACCCATACGAATCAATTTTTTCGTTAACAACCTCGAATCATTCATGTTTATATGTTTAAGTTGATTTTCTTATTTAACAAAACAGGGAAGTTATTCTACACTAATTGAATAAAATACCTTTTTCAATCAAGACATTAGCGCAGTGAAACTGTTTTCTTTAACTTAATATCTGACACAGAAGCACCAACCATTACTTCAATATCACAAAGGTCAACTTGCCAATTTCCGCTGGGTTCATCCCAATACATTAAATCCTTAACCGGAATACTCAGCGATACTTTTTTAGATTCTTCCGGCTTAAATGTAATTCGTTTAAAGGCTTTCAACTCTTTATTTGGCCAATCAACGGATGGATTAATGCGATGAATGTATAACTGCACCACTTCATCGGCTTCAACTGCCCCCGCATTTTCAAGACTAAACATTACTTCAATAGTATCCCCTGCACTGTATTTATCCTTATTAGTTGATAAACCGGAATAACTAAACGTTGTATAAGTTAAGCCGTAACCAAAGGGATACATTACCGGGATATCCTTTGTGTCATACCACCTGTAACCCACCAGGGATTCTTCAGAATAATAAGCCGTATTGGGATCTTCATTGTTTAAGGATTTGGTTTTTTGGCTTTGTGATTCTGTGTCCTCTACCAAATCAACAAAAACGTCTTTGTTTTTCACGCCCTGTGGATAATTACCCAAAGCATAAGCTGGTGAGTCTTGAAGTTTTATGGGTAAGGTAAAAGGCAATCGTCCACCGGGAGAAATGTTTCCAACAAGTACATCGGCAAGGGCATTACCACCTTCGGTGCCATTAAACCAGGAAATCAACAGTGCCTTTGATAAGGGTTTTACTATGGTCAAATCATTTGGGGCCCCACTTACCAGAATGGTAACAATAATTGAATTGACTTCTGCCAGTTTTCGAATTAAGTCATCCTGCCCCGAAGGCAGCATCATATCTTTCCTATCGCTGGCCTCTGTTTCAACGGCGCGATTATTCCCTGCAAAAAAGAGTACAATATCCGCTTTAGCAGCAACAGCAACTGCTTCTTCATTCAGCTTTTCATTGCGAATGGCTTTTTCCTGGTCTTCCTTCTCAATTTGTTCTTTTGATTTACCGCCGTATAACCTTGCCCAATCCAGCACTTCAGGTACATAACCTTTTGCGTAAACAATTTCGGCCTGATTTCCAATTTTATTTTTTAATCCTTCAAGGGGCGAAACCTCGTATAAGGCCTTAACCCCTGCTCCGATGCCACCATTGGCCATTTTTTGTTCGGCATTATCACCTATCACAGCTATTATTAGCTTTTTATCAAGGTTTAATGGAAGAACACCTTCATTTTTAAGCAATACGATTGATTTACTGGCGATGTCGTAGGCTATTTTCTGTTGAGGTGGCTGAGAGGTCATTTCAATATTAGCTTTTTCTTCAGGGACCGGCTTTACAGCCAATCGCACCCTTAAAATCTCACGAACACGCTGATCAATGATTTCAACGGGTACTTTTCCGGTTTTAACAGAATCCAGCAGAGCTTGGCCCAGGTATTTTTTGGTGGGCATCTCAACATTTAACCCATTGTTTATTGAGGCAACGGTTGAGTGTGTTCCATTCCAATCGGACACTACTAAACCTGCAAATCCCCACTCGTTTCTTAATATTTGATTAAGTAACACATCATTTTCGGCACACCACCAGCCATTAACTTTATTATAAGCAGCCATAACACCAAAAGCGTCTGCTTCCTGCACGGCCGCTCTAAATGGAGGCAGATAAATCTCACGCATGGCTCTTTGGCCGATTATTACATCTACAGTTCCACGGTTGTTTTCCTGGTTATTCAGGGCATAATGCTTGAGGCAGGCTGCAACGCCATTATCCTGAACCCCCTTTGTATATCCAACTGCCAATGCTGCTGACAAAAAAGGATCTTCACTCAAATACTCATAGGTTCGCCCACCGGTGGGTATTCTTTGAATATTAATGGCGGGGCCTAAAATCATGTCTTTCCCGCGCAAACGGGCTTCCCGTGCCATTCCCGTGCCGTAATCATAGGCCAATTCTCCACTCCAGGTTGCTGCCAAAGCCGAACCTGTGGGGAAAAAAGTCGCTTTATCATTTTCCCATCCAAGAGGCATCCATCCGTCGGGTTGCAGTTCTTCCCTAATACCAAAAGGGCCATCGGCGTATTTCATATCTGCAATCCCTAACCGCTCAACACCCGCAGAGACAAACATATGCTTACCATGAAGCATATTGATCTTCTCTTCCAGGGTCATAAGTTGGATCAATGAGTCAACTTTTGCCTCATTTTGGAGTAAGGCTGAGTGCTGAGCATCTCCCACTTTACATCCAAGGATAAAAAAATTGACAAGTAAAAAACAAATAGTTTTCATCAGTAAAAAATTTATCTAAGTTATTGGTCTGATGGAACTCACATGTGAGGAATTTATTTATTGTCTATTTAGGCATCCCTTGCCATGCTCGTTTCATTATAAAGATAATTTAGTGAGTTAATCCGCCAAATGCGAGCCTGACGGGCAAAAGAACATACCGTCAGCAGACTCGGCCAAATCATATTCGGGCAATTGTCGATAACGGACTCTTTAGTTATTGTCTCCCTTCAGGCTCACTGAATATATTACTTGGAACTCTATTTAAATAGTAGCGGCGCAAACGTATTCAGATAAGCCCTCCAGTTTGCCCAGGTATGTCCGCCTTCTGTAACAAAGAAAGTATGTTTTAGTCCGTTTTCAGTAAGCTTAGCATCAAGCTTCTGAGCACTTTCCCAAACAAAATCTTTCCTGCCACAAGCTAGCCAATACAGTTTATAACCTGCTTTCTTAAGCCCCTGCAGTTTTTCGTCAATATCGGTTTGTTCACCCCACAACCCCATGCTTAAGGGACAAATATACTGGAACAGCCCAGGGTATTCATTAGCCACTGAAATGGTATGACCGCCCCCCATTGACAAGCCGGCTATGGCCCTGTGATCCGGATCCGCCAGCACTCTGAAATTTTTCTCCACGTAGGGAACGATATCCTTAACGATACTGTTTACATACAAATTACGCTTAGCCGGATCTCTCATATCAAAATCACTTTCGGGCAATGCCGTGGTTTTAGCAGCCATTTGATTGGGATTTCCGTTTGGCATTACACAGATCATCGGTTTAGCCAATCCTTTTTCAATCAGATTATCCAATATCTGACGCGTGCGTCCCATGGAACTCCAGGCATCTTCATCGCCTCCGGCCCCATGCAACAGATATAAGACAGGATATTTTATGCCACTGGTTTCATAACCATAAGGCGTGTAAATAAACATGCGTCGATTCAATCCAATGGTTGGTGACTCGTACCAAACCTGATGCAGGTTGCCACGCTTATTGGCTTCAAAATAGTTCTCCGTTTTTTTGCCCGGCACCAATAAAACACTTAAAAAGCGCGTGCCATCGCGTTGTAATAAGATGTTATTAGGATCATTAATGGGGACTCCATCCACTAAGAAACTGTAAGTATACAATTCTGCTTCAGGCAGTGGTAATGTGATGGACCAAAGGCCATCGTCTCCTTTTGTTAAAGTCAGGCTTCCCGGGACATCCATTTCCCCCCATTGAGTTTTCATCTTTACAGTAGGTGTAAAACCACCTGTGATTTTTACGGTATCGGCTTTAGGAGCCAATAATCTGAAGGTTACCTCAGCTGCTGAAATCTCCGGAGAAATGATTGGTTTACGGTTCATGAAATTTGACAATTCCTGTGCGTATAATCCTGTCATTACAGTCAGGAGAGCCAGAGCAAATACGATTTTCTGTTTCATGGCATTATAATTTTATTTTTTATTATCACCTGGAACATCCAGGCAGGATAATCATGCCCCTGTGCATCGCCGATAGGAAGCATGAATGTACCAAATGATTTATTATGAAAAGCATTAATTCGACAACTTGATTTTTTTTGTCGCTTAAAAACCTATTAGGGTAATGAATAAAAAGTTTCTTTTAATTGTTTAGAGCCTTACTGACAAAAACATCTTGAGACAAAAGGCAACGCAATGTACAAGGCTGAATGCCAGTATTCCCAAGAGTGACCACCATCGCGTACCCGGAATTGCAATGGAATTTTTGCCTCACTCATAGCCATAATGAACTCAAGATTGGCTTTGAAGGTAAAATCATCATCTCCGCAATCCACAAACCAATTCACTGATTTCATCGCATCAACAGCTTCCTGATCGGCATTTTGAATCAGTTTTACACAATTATTATCCTCAACTAATTGATGAATCTTTTTTTGAACCGGATCATTCCAGTCAATCCAGAACAGATTGTCGTGCCTGTAAACATATGAACTCATGGCATAGGCTGCACAAAACTGTTCCGGATGGCGAGAAGCATATACGATGGTTGCACCTCCTCCCATAGACAATCCGGCTACAGCCCTGTTTTTCTTTCCGTTTTTAGTTCGGTAGTTGGCTTCAATAAAAGGGATCAACTCTTCAAAGAAGTAATCTTCATAACGCCACTCAGGACTGTTAAAATAATTCATAAATGTTTTACCCGCTTCAGGACAAACGATGATCATTTCAACGGCTTCCTTTGATGCTATTAATTGATTGGCTACATTGCCAACATGACCTTTCTCCGGCCAATCTTTATGGCTGCCACTGCCACCATGAAGCAGATATAAAACCGGGTATTTTTTATCCATATTAGTTTCGTAATTTGAAGGTAGAAAAATGGCATATTCACGTTCCTCATTTAACATTTTGCTGGGCATGCTTTTATATTCAACCTTGCCGTACCCAGGCCATTGTGCCATGGCTGAAGAGACAAATAAAACCGCCCATACTATTGCTATTGTTTTTTTCATGTGTTCAATGTTAGTTTTTCAATGGTCACAACTTGTCCGACGTGGCGGATAGCTTCCCGTTATTTAGAAGGAATCAGGTGGTTCGACAAAGGAGAGGAACCTGTCTGCCAAACAGGCAGACTTGGAAGGTAATCATTTGGCTTCGCCATTCGTCTATTTCCAGTGTGAGCAACGCTTGCTCATGGCTCGTCTCACACCTGATTTTCCTGTATGAAGAATCAAAAAGTAACCATTAAGCAGAAAATACTTAATGGTTACCTAAAAGATTTAATTAAACAATAATGGCACAAATTCAGAAAGATAATCTCTCCAGTTACGCCATACATGTCCACCTTCCGATTCCACATAGGTATATTTCATACCGAGTGAATCCAGTTTGGAACGATACTCAACACCTGATTTGTAAAGAAAATCGGTTTTACCCATGCCAATCCAGTACAACTTGCAACCGTTCTCCTTTTGTGTTTTAAGGGTTTCATCAAAATTCGCATATACTTTTGAGGAGACTTGCTCATTGGGCATGATAGCTGCGGAGAACAGTCCAACATAATCAAAAGTATTGGGGTAGTAGCGCGAAATGTGCAATGAATGGAACCCTCCCATTGATAACCCGGCAATAGCCCGGTTGGACTTATCGGCTGTTACCCGGTAGTTATTTTCAATAAACCGGATAACATCCACAAAAGTTTCCTCAAACTTGCCATCCATGGTATTTGGCAATTGCATAGTTGGTTTATACAGACCTTTAGGAGACTCGCCCGGGGCTGCCTGTTGAGACACATTGCCATTGGTCATTACAACAATCATTGGCTCCGCTTTTCCTTGAGCAATCAGGTTATCCAAAATCTGCGATGTACGCCCCAAAGCGATCCAGGCTTCTTCATCGCCACCCATTCCATGTAACAGATACAAAACAGGATATTTGGCCTTGCTGTTTTCATACCCAGGAGGGGTATAGATGGTTATCCTGCGGCTCATGTTATTCCCCGGGGAATCGTACCAACGACGGGCCACTGTTCCATGCGGCACATCGTTGACACTATATAAGTCCGCTTTGCCACCTCCCACAATAAACACGTCAAACACGGATGCGACATCTCGGATCTTATAAACATTGTTAGGATCGCACGTATTACGACCATCTACAATAAATGAATAACTGTACAAATCAGACTGAAGCGGTTCGGAGGTAAACGACCATAAACCATTTTCATCCTTGGTTAACAACGCTTTCCCCGGCCCATCATAATCACCGAAAGGTGTTTTCATTTTTGTAGTCGGCAAAAAATCACCCGTTATAAAAACGGAATCAGCCTGTGGTGCCATAAAACGGAACGTTACTGTTTTATCTGCATTCACTTGGGGCGATACGATAGGAGCTGCGCCCCATAGAGCTTGCTGAGCATTTGCACCGATAATAACAAAAAGTGCCAAAAGTGCCAAAAGTGTTAATCTTAGTTTCATGTGTATTGTGTTTTTTAAATTTGAGTTGGATGGACTGTTCCTATTCCTCGAAGGAACCCGCATGTAAATATCCATCCGTATTTATTTTATTAACGTACATGCTTGTTGGTTTCCTGCATTCTAATAAAAAAACAGATGCCCTGCTGGTCATTCTAATCATTCTGACGCTAAATCTGTCAGGGACACCTTTCACTTTTTAAACATTGTTGTATTTAAAAGGCAATGGGTCCTGAGTAAGTCGTTTTCACGGCTCCGTCATTGGTTGAAACATCTACAATAATGATGTAACCTTCTTCTTCCAAAATTACTTCTACGGTACCACTGGTGATATAAGCAGGAGAAGCAGGCACGCCATCTGAAACCTTGCCCCAGGAACATCCTAAAGTCATTCCATATAAACCGTAACCGGCGTAACAATCTCCTACTTTGGCTGCTTCGTTGCTTACAACATTATAAACACCAGCCGGCAAGGCAGCACCATCCCTTTTGAAATCAAGAGAAAGGACATTTCCATTTCCTGCTTACGACCAC